>NZ_JAWOTC010000027.1:0-61823 GCF_033338675.1 Vibrio sp. Vb1574 | reverse complement strand
GCTTGGTTACAAGACACCAACAGAGTATATTTATGAGCAGCTACTCTAAGTGTCGCACTTCAAACTTGATACTAAGTTCGTAGCTTTTGTAGTCCTCGAACTGCCCGGTTAGTCGACTCTACCAAGTCAGTCCGCTTCAATTTATCTCGAATTGCCAACGCTTCTATGAACTGTTGCTCAGCCAGTTCATAGTTGCCAAGCTCAACGTTCAATTTACCCAAATGCTGTAAACTAAAACTCAAAGAGAGCTCACAAGCAAAATCCTGGCTTTTTAGGAATTCTTTTTCAGCGCCAATCATGTCACCTGCATATTGCAGAGCTATACCTGAAGCATGGGTTGACCAGAACTTGTTCTTAACGCTAGACGTTGAAGTTTGCACTTTAGAAGCCATCCAATAAGCCAACCTACATAGCCCGATGATTCGTAAACAATCGGCTATCAATATTAACTGCCACTCTAGCTTCTCTTTTTTGTTTGAAAGTTTGAATATGAGAGCCTTATATAGCTTTACAACAAGTTTATGGAAAACGCTAAAAGTTACCCTATCTCTTTGATACTCCACCACGTCCTCCAAGAACATAACGCCGCATTAAGGTGTGAGCGGCGCTTGGCTAAACTTGAGCGAAGCGAAACTGCCAAGCGTTGCGAATCACTCTTAAATGCTTTGTTATGTACGCGCTTCAATGTATTGGCTCAATATTTCAATTTGCTGGTCGTGTAAAGTTAGCAAAGGACTGATTAACATAGCCTCTTTACCGCCTCTTTTAAGTGACAATAGAACTACTTTTGGATCACTATATAAATTAAGGAAAGGAAGACCGACGGCTTCGAAGTAGAGCTTCAATCTACGTGCAGAACCTACAGCATCGTCATACGAAGCCACAGGAAAGCGTCGTTGACCAACACCCTCTATGTTTCCAAGCTCAGCACCAACAATTATCAACTTCTTCCTTTTATCCAAAAATTCAACTGCAACATCAGCTGTTGCATCAAAATCTGACACATGATTAATACAACTGATATGCAAATGCCAATTGCAATTACCAGACTTTAACTTAAAAGTGCGCTGTGATTTAACGTACTTCCACTCAGGAAGAAGAGAACACAGCTCAGTCAGAAATACTTCCTGTAGTTCAGAAACTTTCATATTCCCTCAATTACATAACGCCCAATTAAGGGGTGAGTAACGCAACACCGATGCCAACGCAAACCACCTTAATCACTAAAATTAACGCATAGTAAAAATGCCACGCGTTACGAATCCCTCTTGAATTGTTTGTTAGGCGAAATTAAACGTAACGCACTTCACTATTTATGTCATCAATTTCAAAAACTTCTAGTCTGCGACTTTGTTCAACTACACGCCCAGAGATCATTTTCATATTTGACCAAGAATGCCATGTCTCAGGGTCTTTCCTGCCGCTATCACGTAAGGTGTCTTCAACGAATAAAACCTTTACGTCTTTACTATCTTGGCGAGGTGATATATCTAATATTTCACCATTAACTTTTAAAACACTATGAAACTCAGCTTCGATAAAAGAACGCTTACGATCTTCCCATATTAACCAACCATAAATGACTTCACCGCCATTTTCGGCTGCTTCAGTTTCACAATTATTGAAACAATACCTTGCTCTATAATCGTCACTCTTATGTGTATACCTCAAATATTGAGCATTTCGATTATTAATTCCTAACTCTGCAATTAACGCTTTAACCGTCGAGTTAATCTTTTTCGGAGTTTTGGGATTCAAATTCATATACTATTGTTCCTTTCTGCATTCGCCTAACGCCTTGTTAAGGTGTGAGGCACGCAATACCGAAGGTTCCGCATAACACCTTAACCACTAAAACCAACGCATAGTAAAAATGCCACGCGTGCCGAATCACTCTTGAACAATTTGTTATACGAATTTCTTCAGTGCCAACACTTGCTGTTCAAATAACTCACAATCTGACTTTGAGTATGACTTAGCGACATTAACCCATTGAACGCCCGTTTCATCTATGTGGCGAAACTCGACTTGAAGTGCATATTTAGAACAACGAAAAAGAGCAAAAACCAAACCTACAACCGTCAGACTAAGAACTAAAACTAGTAGCCATTGTGGCACCTCTTCCAACCTTGGAATAACTAACCAAACTGCCCCTGAAAAAACACACACCCAGAATAAAACTTGACCTAAATTATCAAGAAAACTTAACTTTTTAACCCTAACATTGTTTATCTTAGACAAAGGATATGAGTCTTTCTTAAACCTGAACTCTTTTGAATCCAAGTTAAAATCAGTATTTTTGTACATAATTTCCCTCTATTCGTATAACGCCTTGTTAAGGTGTGAGGCACGCAATACCTAAGCTTCCGCATAACACCTCAACCACTGAACCTAACGCATAGTGAAAATGCCACGCGTGCCGAATCACTCTTGAACAATTTGTTATGTACGTTGTACCGAGCGCACTGGTACCCAACCAATTTCACCCGTTGACCTCGAAACTCGATACCACTCATTGAGTTCAAACTGCACTGACAGCTTTTCACCAATGACTGTATTGAGCTCCACATTGTCATAGTCATAACGCAAAACACCTTCTGAGATTCCTTCAATCTTTTCGATATATTGAACTGGAGCCCAACCCTGCAGACCTTCACTACTGGTTATAAAAATCCAATTGGGAAACTCGTCGTCAATTGCACCGAGAGCCACTTTATCACCTTGTTTCAAATAAAACGGATTGGGATATTCTGAGACGTGTTTTTCCGTAGCGACTACTTCCATATTTTCTCCAAAGTACATAACGCCCAATTAAGGTGTGAGGCACGCCATACCGATGCTACTGCATACCACCTTAGTCACTTAAACCGACGCATAGTAAAAATGCCACGCGTGCCGAATCACTCTTAAATTGTTTGTTAGCTTTTTGGGCTTAAAACCTAATATTATCAATCGGAATAATTGCCCATTTAGCCGGACGCAAATCAGCTTCAAAACCAACCAATGCACAACCAGAGAACAACATGGCGAGTACAACTAACCATGTCCATCTCACGTACTTACGTTTATCAACCAGTTCTTGTGAACCTACACAATCCAACTCAGAGCCAAGAACTATTGTGCGAAATAAACCAAGCTGATTCTGATAAAATTCGTTAAAACTAGGTTTACCCTGTACTTGCCAATTTGTACGAGCATACTCTTTCCAACAACTATAAAAATCACGACATAGGAAATAGTTCATCAGCAAAGCCAACGCAATCACTAACAGTATTATAATTCCTAGCAATGTAAACATGTATTTTCCTCGTGAAAGCTAACGCCTTGCTAAGGTGTGAGTAACGCAACACAAAAGCTACCGCACAGCGCCTTAATCACATAAACCACCGCAAAGTAAAAATGCCACGCGTTACGAATCACTCTTAAGCAATTTGTTAGTACATGCGCTACTTCTATTTATGCGCTCCAAGATATTGAAAATTGAGATGATATGAAAGGCTTTGAACACTGAAGTGAGACGGGCAGCTACAAAACTTAAACTCGGTTAAGAGGCGAAAGTTGGCTAGAAGAAAAACGCACTGAACTGCCCTACTTTTACTGGCTTCAAATTAGAAAAGGATTCGTTCCTCGCACTTCGACGGCAACACCAAAGAAAGACAATTCTGACTTAGTAAAAACCACGAAAGAGAAGAAGCACCAAAGAAATAGGCTAAGAGTTGGAAACCGTAAACGGTGAAATCAAAGCGAACACACCGCATATAGTGCCACCGGAAAGAACGTGAAAGGTACAAACTGTAAGGTGTAAATACGAACACCAAAACAGATAAACACCGAAACTTATGACCTTTGGTGCCAACCCCGTACTAACGCCGCATTAAGGTGTGAGCAGCGCTTGGCTATACTTGAGCGAAGCGAAAACGCCAAGCGTTGTGAATCACTCTTAAATGCTTTGTTATGTTCGTAGCCATTTGTACATGACGTAGCTATCAACTAACCCTAAATGAGCATGCTTATATGCCTTGGGAATTGTACCTATGATTTGAAACCCTAGCTTCTCCCAAAGCTTCACAGCAACTTCATTGGTAGAGACCACGCTGTTAAATTGCATGGCATCAAAGCCAAGTCTTAGAGCTATTTCCTGAGAATGCTCACACATTAGGCGTGCAATGCCCTTACCTCTAGCTTCGCTAGAAACCATGTATCCACAATTACATATATGGCTACTTGGCCCCATTGCATTTGGCTTGATGTAGTAAGAGCCCAGTACAACGTCATTTTCTACGAAAGCAAAAGCTTTCAGGGGAGATCCACACCATAAAGCGAAGGCTTGTTCTAGCGTCATATTTGGGTCAAAGGCATAAGTTTCTTGTGCCTGAATTACCGCTGAAAATGTTGGCCAAAACGACTCAAAATCGGCTTTTGTGATTTCCCTAATCATCAATTTCCTCCTAGAACATAACGCCCGCTTAAGTGGTGAGCAACGCAATACCGATGTTTCCGCATACCACCTAAATCACTAAAGTTGCCACAAACCACAAATGCCACGCGTTGCGAATCCGTCTTAAAGCGTTTGTTAGGCTTCCAGCTCACGATATAGCACTAAGCAATTGTATTCTTTGCCGAATTCTATTTCTTGTTCGAAAGCTCGAATTTGCGTAAAACCTTGTCTGTACCAGAACCTAAAAGCAGAAATGTTTTCTGCATAAACATTTAAACCTACGTTTTGTAGATTTGCGTACTCACAGGCTACGGCAATAACACTACTAACTATTTCTGAACCCAAGCCTTTACCTTTAAAACTCGGTAAAATTGTTAACATAGGAAGCCAAAGTGTGCCAGTTGACGGAGCATGAAACTCCATCTGTATATAACCAACCACTTGACCTTTCTTTGTGCTAATTTTTCTTAGGTAAAATGCACCTTGCTCGTCAGATAATTTTGACTTGTTGCTTTCAGCTATTAATTTTTCATACTCGGTGATAGACCATTCCCTAAACGTTGGGTCCATTGCTTTTACATTTAAGTTACTGTCAAAGATTGACTTGGCTAGCTCCGCCTCATCACTTGAAAACTCAGTGAAAACCAAATTTTTGGATTCCCATTGTGGTATCAACACTAACAAATTCCTCCTTGAAGCCTAACGCCCTGTTAAGGTGTGAGCAACGCAATGCCGAACCTACCGCATACCACCTTAAACACTAAACTTACCGCATAGTAAAAATGCCACGCGTTGCGAATCACTCTTAAACAGTTTGTTAGCTTGTTTTTACAGGTATCATTTGAGTTTCAACGCGTTTTATTTTAATTTGAAATTGTGCCTGCTTGCCCTGCAAATTTGAAGCATGGTAATCTTCTGGGAACTTCAACGAAACCTGTACGTCTTCGCCACTATGTCGCTGAAGCAAACCTTCTTCAAAACCTGGAATCATTCGACCTTGTCCAAGTATCAGTGGGAAGTTTTCAGCTTTCCCACCCTCGAATTCCTGACCATCAATTGTACCAACAAAGTCAATTGTGACTTTATCCCCTTTTGAAACTGGCTTATCTGTCTTTACCCATTGAGCTTGATGCCGATTTAAATCATATTTAAACCCTTCTTGTATGAGTCGCTCTTTCTCCATATTTAACAATTGTTCACGTTGATCTAGAGCTTTCTCACGCTCAACGATAGTCTCTAATGTTACAACTTTTTCGAGTTCAGTTCGTTTAGCCCTCTCAAGCTCAAGTACTTTTGATTCAGTTGCGTGTTTCTCTGTTAAAAAACGAGCTTCATCTTCGGCTGCTTGAGTACGACGAACTTGCTCTTTAGTTCTTTTTTCCTCAAGTTCTATTTCTCTTTCCTTTTCTCGGAAAAGCAGCTCTAGGCGTTTATCTTCAATTTCTATTTTTTTATCATACTGAAACATTTGCTCATCGTTTCTATGAGCAGACAACATTGGTTCTATATATTTAAGTTTTATCTTCATTAAAGCTAAGTTAATTAAGGGCAACAAATAAATATATGCAAATACTAACAGTAGTGGAAAGAATAAGTCTGTTTGCCAGTCAAACTTTAAGCCACTGATATATTGTAGCTTTTTATTTGGTCGATCATCACTTAAGAGTATGTAAACCACCGTATAGTTGTTTACTACAACCCACGATAAAACAAAATTCGCTAAAAATGCATTTTTTATACGTTCTGAAATTACATCCGTCATGCTGCTTTCATTAATTATAAACTCCTAAAAGCTAACGCCCAATTAAGGTGTGAGGCACGCAATACGATACTTCCACATACCACCTTAAACACTTAAACCAACGCATAGTAAAAATGCCACGCGTGCCGAATCACTCTTAAATTGTTTGTTAGTTGCCCATCTCAAAGCCTAGTGCTAACATTTGTACACACACCAACAAAGGAATAAATCATGGACACTAGAATTCAATTTCGTGTTGATGAAGAAACAAAACGCCTAGCTCAACAAATGGCTGAGAGCCAAGGTCGCACTCTGAGTGACGCATGCCGTGAACTTACTGAGCAACTCGCTGAACAACAAAGAAAAACATTGTCTCACGATACATGGCTAACTGAACAAGTAAATCTAGCATTTGAGAAGTTTGACTCAGGAAAGTCCGTTTTCGTTGAGCACCAAACTGCTAAATCTCGAATGGAAGAGCGCAAAGCCAGAATCCGTAATCGAGGTAAGCAATGATTTTATGGGAAGAAGAGTCACTTAATGATCGTGAAAAGATCTTCGAGTTTCTCTATGACTTCAACCCTGATGCGGCAGAAAAAACTGACAACCTCATTGAAGCAAAAGTAGAAAACTTGCTTGAACAACCTTTAATGGGTGTACAACGAGATGGTATCCGCGGACGATTACTCATTATTCCTGAGATTTCGATGATTATCTCTTACTGGGTCGAGGGCGATATCATCCGAGTTATGCGTGTACTCCACCAGAAACAAAAATTCCCTGCGGATTAATTGCTTCCTCTGGGGAACTAACGCCCTGTTAAGGTGTGAGCAACGCAATACCGAATCCCCTGCATACCACCTTAAACATTAAAACCAACGCATAGTGAAAATGCCACGCGTTGCGAATCACTCTTAAACAGATTGTTATAACTCTGGTTTTGCCTTTGAGTACAGCTTATGCACGACGTCCGAGTTAGAGAAATCGATACAATAGGCTAACTCTATCACGCTACCATTTTTTGATTTGTAAGCTGTAGTATTTCCGCTTTCCAATAACTCACTTAGATCAAAGAATACCTCCAAAGGCAAATCCGAGAACTCTCGATAACCTTGCATTGCTGTGACCGCATCTTTAGCCACATCAGAGCCCTTGTATTTGGTTGCGATACAAGATGAAAGAGCAAAATTTTTGAACAATCGTTCATCACTTTGAGTGCTTAGAGGGCTTGCGTTGAGTCCCAAACTAAAAACAGCAACCCAAATGGTACCGACTAATATTCTAGTTTTCATAGGTTAGCCCTCTTTGCTTCTGAGAAGTAATGATGAAATGACAAAAGAGTTATAACGCCGCGTTAAGGGGCAGCTACGCGCTGCCACCGAACTTCAATTTACCACTGAAAACACAGATACCAATATTTGAGCAAAAGTCGCCACGCGTTGACTGTCCCTCTTGAACGCTTTGTTATATGCGAATTCAATTGAACCCCATATTTATAATTGCTAAACCAACCACATAATACGGCATCCCAACTCCAAACCAGAGCCAGTAACAAGGTGACTTTATAGCATCTTTTAAACGGACTTTTTTCCCTCCTAAGATCGGGAGCTCAAAGTCCGGAAAATACTTTCTTGTTATCTCCGTACTAACATGGATTAACGCATAGCATACAGCTAAAAATGACAGTAAAAACAATATAAGGATTACAGGTATTTTGTAAATTATTGAGCCAGCTTGTATATCTGGCAATGCTAACTTAATCCCTCCGGCCAGAAAGACAAAGTACGCTAAAGCTTGAAATGAATCTTTTAACAAATCCTTATCTTTAAGAAATTCTCTCATAAGTCCCTCCTAGCATATAACGCCCTGTTAAGGTGTGAGCAACGCAATACCGATGCCGCCGCATACCATCTTAACCACTAAACGCAACGCATAGCAAAAATGCCACGCGTTGCGAATCACTCTTAAACAGTTTGTTATGTTTTTACTTTACACGCCGTACTTTTGCTGATGTGCCAGCTACATGCATAACATTACCACCGCCTGGGTTATAGATAAGAACTTCAGGTCGGTGAGCATATTTATACTGATATTTGTATTGAGATTGTTGCCAGACTTGTCCGTTTTGTAATTGATAAGATGTTTCACCTTCCCAGCCTTTGAAGTCTCCATTTATTCTACTTTTCATGACACCGTCAATTTGACGGATTGGAACAATTTCATCTTGACCATCAACCTGAAGATATAGCCTGCCATTACGTCGAAGAATATGTACTTGAGGACAGTAAGAGTAGTAATACCAGTACTTATATTCATCTTGAACCCAGCATGTTCCATCCATTAATTGGAACAAAACCTCATCATCAAAACCTTCAAATTCCCCATCAATTTGGGAAGAATGTACAATTTCATACCCTTGCATGATATCTCCTTAAAAACATAACGCCCGCTTAAGTGGTGAGCAACGCTACCACGATACTCAATTATTGCACCGTAAACGCAAAAGCCAATTCAAACCAAAACTGCCGAGCGTTGCGAATCCGTCTTAAAGCGTTTGTTATGCGATTTTTCAAAGGTTGCTATTAAGTCTTTGATTAAGCTCCCACAAGGCTATTCTGTTTGAGTCATATTTCAAAAGTTCACTAGCCTCTTGAAAACCACACCAACGAAATTTTGTATGCTCATTTGATAGCTGAGGCTCAGTAGACACCCGAGCCGAAAAAGAATATTCAGGCACAACAAACTGATGATTAGTCCAATTTTCATGGCCAGCATAGTACACTTTTGGGAGCATACACATTGAGTCCAATCGCTGCCAATCACAGCCAATTAAACTAGTTTCTTCTTTAAGTTCACGCTTTGCTGCCTCGAGAATGGATTCACTATCTTCACCACCACCTGAAATAGCTTGCCATACACCATTATCACTTCGTTTTCCGATTAAGTAACGAGGTTGTTCATTGAGTATTTGATACGGAAATACTAATACTTGAAATGGTGCTCTCATTGGTTTTTCCTCAAATCGCATAACGCCCTGTTAAGGTGTGAGCAACGCAATACCGAAGCTCCCGCATACCACCTTAAACACTAAACGCAACGCATAGTAAAAATGCCACGCGTTGCGAATCACTCTTAAACAGTTTGTTAAATTTTTTCTGCTGTAATCTCAGGGAATAAAGTTTCTTGCTCAGGAGAACCAATTCCATGATAGGAAAGATTTATACCATCTCCGGAATCCTTGGCTATCAATTTAACATTAAATAAATAACCGCTTTCTTCACGCTTTACCGCAGCAATTTGACCCCCGACTAAACTCAACTTTTGTTTTGCTGTTGGACGAAAGCATACATTATAGCCACCTTTTTTAGCCACTGATGGATAGCACCAAGCGTCCTGTACATCAGGTGGCAAATCAAAGTAATCTTTGGTGATAGATTCAGAAATACGATATAAGTATTCAGTACCATACCCAACATCACGTACAAATTCATGTTTTAAGAAGTCTTGAATCATTCTTAATTTTAGAATTTCATCTTTAGATAACCCTTCAATATTCGGTGGAAAACCAATGCCTGTTACTTTGATAGGTGTTAGAGCTTCGTAGACGATCAAGGAAAAGTTCTGGTCATCAACCACCTTCAGCTCTTCTATAGCGATATCTGGAGCCATGGGAGCAGTATACAATAATGATTCCCGCTCTCTGTTCAACCGCCCAGCTTTCACAACTTGACTTGGCGGCTCCCAACAATCAGATACTGTAGACATAGATTTCAATGGTAACCTTGTATCTCCTTCAGCTATATTTCTTACGCGATAAAACCTAGTACCAGATGGGTACGAAGCACTAACTGGCGTCAAGTATGAACAACTACCACTTGGTGTCTCAAAAGAAATTACCTTTGCTATTTCGTTTTGAACTTCTTGATAATCGAGCTTTTTAAAGTCTAACTCGCGAAAAGCACAAATTTTGTCATGCAAATCAGATATATCCACATACTTTAAGAATTCTTTAATTTGAATCACACTTACCTTAAGAAAAATTTAACGCCGCATTAAGGGGTGAACAACGCATTCTACCCAAACTAAACCATTGTGCCGTAAACACTAAAGCTAATTCAAACCAAAACTGCCAAGCGTTGTGAATCCCTCTTGAATGCTTTGTTAGTTGCCCATCTCAAAGCCTAGTGCTAACATTTGTACACACACCAACAAAGGAATATATCATGGACACTAGAATTCAATTTCGTGTTGATGAAGAAACAAAACGCCTAGCTCAACAAATGGCTGAGAGCCAAGGTCGAACTCTAAGTGATGCTTGCCGTGAACTTACTGAGCAACTCGCTGAACAACAAAGAAAAACATTATCTCACGATGCATGGCTAACTGAACAAGTAAACCTAGCATTTGAGAAGTTTGACTCAGGAAAATCTGTTTTCGTTGAGCACCAAACTGCTAAGTCTCGAATGGAAGAGCGCAAAGCCAGAATTCGTAATCGAGGTAAGCAATGATTTTATGGGAAGAAGAGTCACTTAATGATCGTGAAAAGATCTTCGAGTTTCTCTATGACTTCAACCCTGATGCGGCAGAAAAAACTGACAACCTCATTGAAGCAAAAGTAGAAAACTTGCTTGAACAACCTTTAATGGGTGTACAACGAGATGGCATCCGCGGACGATTGCTCATTATTCCTGAGATTTCGATGATTGTATCTTACTGGGTTGAGGGCGATATCATCCGAGTTATGCGTGTACTACACCAGAAACAAAAATTCCCTACGGATTGATTGCTTCCTCTGGGGAACTAACGCCGCGTTAAGTGGTGAACAACGCGACCACCTAACCTAAACCATTGTGCCGTAAACACTTAAGCTGAATCAAACTGAAAATGCCAAGCGTTGTGAATCCGTCTTGAACGCTTTGTTATGTGACTAGCACCTTTGATAGGCAGACTGAGCGTTTTACACCTATGTATTTACCATACGCGGTCGATTCTGAGTAAGAGTTACGTTCATAGAAACTGACTGCTCTTGAGTTAACTCTACGTGTCGACAGAACTGCTTTTCGATACCCTTTTTTGACTGCGTAGCGTTCGAGTTGTTCCAGTAAATAAGACCCTGCACCTGATTTGTTGGAATACATTCGCTTTAGTTCACAAACTTCACTTTCATGGTATCGAAACACCCCGCATGCGACTGCGACATTATTTTGAGATACCACTATGCACCCATCTTTCGATGAATCAAAAGTATCAGATGCAAACGAACTTTCACCAGAGTCACTCGTAATTTGAGTAAGCGATGAGTTCAATTCTGTGACTAACGACTGAAAGTCACTGTTACTTGGTTCTACTTTCTTATGTTCGAATTTCATACCTGTCACATAACGCCCTGTTAAGGTGTGAGCAACGCAATACCAATGCTCCCGCATACCACCTTAACCACTAAAACTAACGCATAGTAAAAATGCCACGCGTTGCGAATCACTCTTAAACAGTTTGTTATGTGTTGGCTAAATTGACAGAAAGACTATTCTCACTATGATCAATTTTTAGCTTAACATTCTTCCCGCTTGCCACGCTTAAGAAGACATTGAGAACATTAACCAATTGAATGTAATACAGTTCTTTCTTACTGTCATAGTCAGAAACAAAATAGAACCCCACACAGAAGCTCTCATCAGGCACAAATGGCGAAAAGTGAACGCTATGAACAAATTGGTGGCACATTTTCTTTAGGCTAAACAGCTTAGCAAAGCCCTTGCTGTGATTGTAATTACGAATCCATTTTTCTGATTTAGCTTCTTCGCAAGAAGGATAAGCTGTTAATGTCCAATTCAGGCTGGATACGCGTTGATCCAAATGCCCGCTTTCCTGTAACTTCCGAATAGCGTAAAACCCAACAAATATCGATTTTTCAACCTCATATTCTAGCCGTTCACTCCACTCTCCAGAGCGATAAAGTCCCTCTAGAAAATGTGCTGAGGCGTTAAGTTCATCCAGCCAATATTGCTTTAGACGTGCATCAATCATTATTACCTCGTAAACACATAACGCCGCATTAAGGGGTGAACAACGCCACCACCCTACCTAAACCATTGTGCCGTAACCACTAAAGCTAATTCAAACCAAAACTGCCAAGCGTTGTGAATCCCTCTTGAATGCTTTGTTAGTTGCCAAACCTAAAGCTTTAATTTGAAGTTAATTACCGCTTTGCCAACGCTAGCTTTATGTACTTTGAAAAACTCAAATCAGGCTCAGTTTCAAAGCGCCTGTTACTGAAACCACTTAGAACAAACAACACCGTAGAAAACGGATTAACCACACCAACAAGCGCTTTTTAGCACACAATGTATCAGAACTTACTTTCAGCAAGTAAATCGATTTCTGAAACAGAAAAGTTAACAGCCAAAGAAACCAAAGCGCGATTTTTGCAAACCCAAATGACTCAAAACCGAATTGCTAAACCTAGTCAAAAACACATGGACATTAGCCCTAAACATTCTGTTTTGGATACGTTTTTCCTCGTTGGCAACTAACGCCCTGTTAAGGTGTGAGCAACGCAATACCAATGCCGCCGCATATCACCTTAATCACTTAAACCAACGCATAGTAAAAATGCCACGCGTTGCGAATCACTCTTAAACAGTTTGTTAGGCTTTGCCGCGCCATCGCTTTTTCCAATTCTCAAAATCTATCGTATCAGTGCTTGAAGATAATGTGCAGACTGTTTCTTCGATCATATTCTCCAGATCTTGAATAACACCACCGCCTGCCATCACGTGAACAATGGAGCCTCCAGTACCAGCCCCATCAGGTTCTAGGTTTGATCTGTGAAACGAGAACCGACTTTGTGTGTAATCAGAAATGTAAGCGCGTGGCTCTTTACCGTCAAAGTGTAACGGTGGGAAAAATTCAGCAAGAGAAACCCAGTAATCTTGCAACGAATGGATTAGATCGTAACTACCTTGCCGCATGTTTGCTGTAATTCCACTGTCCCATAACTCTTGTGAGCTTTGCTCTACAGCTTTCTTTAGGTTGGGAAGATTATTGATAAAGTGACATTGATGAGGCTGATCAAGATAGCGCCTAGCATAGGATGTAGTTTGCGGAACCATATCAACTTGTTTGTTGCTCACTTTGCGTCTTGCTACCTCTAACATGGGTAAAAGAAAGCTCAGAAACACAAGAATAGGTTCATAGTTTGCGTCAGGTTGCTTTATCCAGAAAGCGCCAATAATTAGAGCAACGATTAGCAATACTATTTCACTAGCCGTAATAAATACCTTTATCAAAGTTACCTCCATTTTCTAGAAAGAAGCCTAACGCCCTGTTAAGGTGTGAGCAACGCAATACTGAAGCTCCCGCATACCACCTTAAACACCTAAACCAATGCATAGTAAAAATGCCACGCGTTGCGAATCACTCTTAAACAGATTGTTATGTAACTGCTACTTGTATCGATACTGTGCGCTTTTTGCCCGAGATTGAAAAAACTTTATTATTTTGTAAATAACATTAACAACACAATGTTCGTTGCTTTCTTCATAAATCCACAACCTAAATGATTTCTGCTGTTCATCAGACTCACCAACAATGACCTTTAGCATATCAGCGCCCTCTTGGATACTTAGTACACGCCTCTTTCCTGCAACCTTATTGAAAACATGACAAATATACTTGTTGCGAAAGTCCAGCATTTTGGTTTGGTCCACTTTTTTGACAATGTTTTTCATTGCAGCCTTTACGTCGTCATCCATTTCATTAATTTCCCTACCATAAAAGCTATAAGCTTCTTTAAGCTTGCAAAGGTTAAGAATAATAGTGAAATACGTTAGCCTACGTAGAGAACGCCAATTTTCATCATTCAAGGATGAAATGTTTTTCTCAGCTAATTTTTCATAGTTCTTATAGTTATCTACAGAAGTTTTTAAGTCTGTCATTAGATCATTGAAAACCCAAACTGCGTCATAATTTCTGTCTTCGTCTACCACTTCGATGCTTTCCTTTGTTACATAACGCCGCATTAAGGTGTGAGCAACGCTACCACGAAACTCAACCATACCACCGTAAACACTAAACCCAACGATAGAATGAAAAATGCCAAGCGTTGAGAATCACTCTTAAATGCTTTGTTATGTGAAATTACCACTTATTGAGCTGATCGACCCTTTTACGCCAAACCTCTTTGTTAGATTCATCAAACGCTCCGTTATCAATAGCCCAATCGTAAAAACCATCGGGGGCATTTTTCACACCATGGATATTCGAATAAGTAATGACCGTTTCGTTATCCCATTTTATTCCTGATAAATCAGCACCAGTTAAATCTACCGCAAATATAGAGGCTTGTGAAAAGTCTGAACCAAGTAGTTTAGTGTTTGAAAAGTTCGATCTATCTAGCTTAACTCCTTTAAAGTTAGAATAAGTAATTATTGCATCTGATGCATTAGCATCTACCAAAACAGCTTTGCAGAAATCTATTTGATTAACTTGGATTGAGCTTAATAAAGCAGAATCCAAATTTACGCCAAATTTATACATCGCTGCATCATTACTTACACTTCCTGACTCCAAAAAGTTTTCATAGCTAATCTCTGCCATGATAGATTGCTGATATATATACTCAACCATGCTTTCTGATCTTAACCTAGGTGAGTACATTGGGAGTTGATCACTATTTGTTGTATACAATATATTAACTAACTCTGTTTTTCGCTTTAGCCCTTGAGACCAAAATGCTTCTTTAGCTTGCCTTTGAGTTTCTAGTAGCTCTTGCTTTATAAGATTATTTTGTTCAAATAATGCGTTCGTTTGTAATCCAGCAAAATACAATGTTCCAAACGCTACAATTCCGCCAAAGGCGGTTGTTCTAGCTGTACCAAAAATCAATTTATAAAAAAGAGCCTTACGAGATGCTATTTTTCTAGGGTCAGAAGATCCATAGCTATTCGTTTGATATATGTTCATCAACACGTTAAATAGTCGATGTTCTGTTCAATTAGCTTAGATTCTAACTCTACTTTATCTTTCATGTTCAATAACTTACCCATTTCACATAACGCCGCGTTAAGGGGCAGCAACGCGCTACCACCGAACTTTAAATTACCACCGTAAACACAAATGCCAAGACTTGAGCCAAAATCGCCACGCGTTGACTGTCCCTCTTGAACGCCTTGTTAGCCGTTTAGACGCCAACGATTGAAAAATGATGGCTTGCAATATTAAAGCCTTCACGCAAGTAGAACTTATGTGCAGGGAAACGCTGGACACCAGAATCTAGATGGATTTGCTCACAACCCATTTCTAACGCATACGATTTAAGCCAATTGATGAGAAAACTCCCCACCCCTCGCGAGCGAAATTGAGAATTCGTCACCAAGTCTTCGATGTAAATATGCTTGCCCCACGCTAGCTTTTCACCAACACTGAAGCCAGCAACAGCAAGCACACCTTCTGATGATTTAACGTAAACGACTTCAAAGCCATTTAATTGCTGCTTCTCGACTTGGGCAGACAAAGAGTCTAAATCGTAGTTTGGGCGAAGTTGCAATAACACTTCCATTACTAAAGCATAATCAGAGTTTTTCTCTAAGAATTGGACTTCCATGTTTTCTCCATTTTGACGGCTAACGCCGCATTAAGGTGTGAGCAACGCTGCCACCTTACCTAAACCATGCACCTTAAACACGAAACCCAACGCAGAGACGAAAATGACAAGCGTTGGGAATCACTCTTAAGAATTCCCAGACACTAATCACTAGGACTCACCACTTCTCAAAAAGCAACCTAACCATCTGATTTAAAATAACATAACACTCTTTCACAGTCACCTTTTCTCACTACATCTCACAGCTCTAGCACCCCCTTGCGTACCCCAAAATCGATTGATAAGTTGAAGGGGAACAAACAAATAAACAGGAGGATAGCAGCATGGCTATCAATAAATTAACAAATACACAAATCAAGAATGCAGCGAAAAGTGACAAAGAATATTCACTATCAGATGGTGGAAATCTCTACCTAAGAATACGTAAAAACGGCTCTAAAAACTGGTTATTTATCTACACAGACTTTAGCACTAAAAAGCGTAAAAAAATGGGGCTTGGCTCATACCCTAATATGACGCTGGACGAAGTACGCAAGGTCGCTAAAGAGCTTCGTAAGCAAATGACGAACGGTATTGACCCAAAACTGTTTCGTGAAAAGCAGAAGTTAGACCATTTGGTTGAAAGCCAACAGACCTTTAAAGCGGTCGCAGAAAAGATGCTTCTGAAAGAAGAAATTCAAGAGACAACTAACCGAGAAAAGCTGATTGTCGAAGAACGTGAGAGAGCTAGAATTAACGGCACGGTATTCGGGCAAGATGAAATCGACCGCATCACCAACAAAGTACGCTCGTCACATCGCAAGCGTCTTTTCTTAAAACGTAACCTATATCCTAAACTAGGCAACCTCCCTATGGCCTATATCACCGCCGCTGGAGTCATTTCGGTCATCGAACCTATGCAAGCTAAAGGACAATTAGAAAATGTTAAGCGTGCATGCTGCATTGCCAATCAAGTGATGAAATTCGCGGTAAACTCAAACATCATTAAATCTAATTGCTTAGCCTATATTAAAGACAACTTTGCCAAATCGAAAGTCACTCACATGCTCAAAGTACCGCCAAACGAACTTGGTGAAGTGATGGCTATCATGTCAAACAACCAAATGAAACCCGTCACCCGTTGCGCGTTCGAAATGCAAATGCACACGATGACTCGCGCAGATGAACTCGCTGCCATGCGCTGGTGTGATATCAACATTAAGAATAAACTTTGGACAATCCCAGCTTTCTACACTAAAAGCAAACGTGAGCATTTGGTGCCGCTGAATGACTACACGTTAGGGATATTAGAGTTCATTCGACCAATATCAGGAGAGCACGTCCACGTATTTCCATCTGACAAGCCGAATACCAAATTCCCGCACATAAGTCCTTACGCCGTGAATTCATCACTCAACCTCACTAGTTTAAAAGGAAGGCTCGTCAGTCATGGGTTTAGGGGCATTGCTAGCACGTATCTCAATGAACACAAACAGTTCCGTGAAGATGCAATTGAAATGTGTCTTGCTCATTTAGATAAGAACACCACTCGAGCTTCATACAACAGTGCGTTGTATCTCGATGAACGATACGAAATTCTTCAATTCTGGAGCGATTATATTGTGGAATCGACAGGCAACTACTATTCGATTGCAGGACAATGTCAAGCGGAGAATAAACAGAGCGCATAACCAGCGCTTCAGTATGCATTACCACTGAGCCTGAATGGCTTGACACCACTTAACTCACCGTCACTTATGACACCCTCAACCAGTTTAGGGTGCAGCTTTCTGCATCCTAAATTCAGCCAAGAAGGAATCACGCCTATGCCAAATTCGAACTTACATCAAACTCACTTAAGCCAATTTGAGGTAAAACCCATCAGCGAACATCCTCTCTTTAGTGAAATGCAAGCACTGCGCCGCTTACGTCGAAAAGGACGCCTTGCCCTGCCCCGTCAAAACGGAAACATCGGAGTAAAACAACACCGTCAGCTTCGCGCCCATCATATTTCCACCAATCAGCATGGCATTTATCAAGTCAAAATCACACCGCCGATTTCATTAAAAATATCAGGCCATATTAAGCCCCACTATTTTGTAGCACTGAAAACAGACGAACCGAAACATGCAATAAGCAGAGCGAAAGCAGTGCGCTTACAAGCTAAGTTCTTTTTCCAAAACAACCCCCATGCCCTTCCCGACTCTCTGTCATTGAGTCAGCAATTATTAGTGCAAATACACTTAGTGGCTACGCATTTTCCTGTGGTTCGTGCTTACAAACACAAACCGACAAAAGGCGACTTCCCAACCTTGCCCCCTCTAGACTTGAGCTACTCAGAAGAGGAACTTCGTTTTCCATACTTCAACTGGTTAAGTGAATTGATGGCAGAGCGTGAGCATTCAGGAATGTCTCAATTCAGACTCAATCAGATTGCAGACTACCTTCATCATTTTTTACGCTTCGTTGACGACAACCACTCCAGCAGCAATGAAAGATTATACATACAGACACAAGACATTCGTCAATATCGTGAGTCACTCCGCCAATCTAACGTATGCCACAAAGAGCAAAAACAGCGTATTGATGCAGTACACTTTTACTTTCGCTGGCTGACCTATCGAGGCTATTGCACTACCCCAAGACTGACACGTCCCCTTTTCTCTTAATTAGGAGTTTAACCATGATGATGACTAACCCTATACGCCTCAGCGTCATTTCTGCACTCGATGAAGGCCTAGCTTACTCCCATTCAGACTACTTTGCGCCGCTTCTGATGCAAGGTATCAGTGCGGTAGACATCGGTCTCATTGAACTAGTCACCACGATATTACGCACTGAACCATATCTCAATGAAACTGACCTGCTCGATCGTGGAGTGAATCCAAGGCAAATTAAACGTGTGTTGGGTGGTTTTGACAACTTCAAGCAACTGTTGAAGATTGATGATTATTGTTTTAGTGATTTACTACGAGATAACAATTGGGATATTAGCCACGGCATTACGCTCTCGTACTTCCAATACCAGAAATTTTATCAAGATATACGCAGAGACTACATTCAAGGCCATATTGCTGACATGCATCCAAACTTATCGGTATTACTCAATGATGATTACTCAATTCACTCCGTTCCTATCACCCGAAGCCATTATGCCACTGTTCCCGCTACAGACGCCGAAGCAG
Organism: Vibrio sp. Vb1574; assembly: GCF_033338675.1. Taxonomy (NCBI): domain Bacteria; kingdom Pseudomonadati; phylum Pseudomonadota; class Gammaproteobacteria; order Vibrionales; family Vibrionaceae; genus Vibrio; species Vibrio sp. Vb1574. Next base: position 42,876 of record NZ_JAWOTC010000027.1, on the reverse strand, counting down.
CAGCGGTGAGTTTTGCTTTACTGTTCAGAGATTACGAATTCATTGAGTATGACGAACCGAAATCGCTCCTGACTTTACAAGCGCATCGCCGAGATAAAGCTGCCGTCATAGAGGTACGTTGCCTCGCTTCGAAATTTTGTCAAAACACGGCAGCAGGGATTTGTGTCGTGGATGACGCTCAAGCCATGACTAAGCTCAGAAATCAGAAGAAGATTCTTGATTTTAAAACCTTGATTGAGAGAAACACGCGTAACACCAGAATACCAACTTAGACACCTTGAACATCTCAAACATGGCATTAGAACTAGAGATACAGCTTTCTTTTAAGAAAGCTGTTTTACTCTCTTTTGGACATTTGTGAGTTGAACGAAGCCGCCCCGCGGCAGAAATGAATAAGCACCAACAATCATACTCTTTAGTAACACCATCATGTCGGTGGTGTGTTACTGGAGAGAAAACACTATGACCCCGTCTGAAAAGGAGCGCTTTGACGCCTTATATCAACAACACCTTACCCAACTCAAGCTTCAAGGTAAGCGAGCAAAAACCATCTCTGCATACTCTCTGGCTGTGCGACGTATCACCGAGAACTTTGATCGGTATCCTGATACCCTGACCATTGAAGGCCTGCAACGATATTTCAGTCAACTGATTGGGCAGGTCTCCTGGAGCACGATTAAACTTGACCGCTGTGGGCTTCAATTCTTATACAAACATACGCTCAACAAACAGTGGGAATGGATCGGCATTTCAAGCCTCCGAAAGTCAAACGTCTTCCGAATATCATTTCTCCTGAGCAAGTCGCTCAGATTATTAACACCACCCGTGAACCCCGTTACCGAGTGTTATTCTTACTTTATACACGATGGGGCTTCGGATTAATGAGGCTCTCAATCTCACATCGCTGATATCGACAATCATAATATGCAAGTCCATATTCGCTATGGAAAAGGCGGCAAAGATCGATTGGTCCCACTCCCTCACAGAACGCTTCATACTTTACGCCGATACTGGTGTTCCCACCGACATCCCCAACTGTTATTCCTAAGCAAAGGTAAGTGTTGCGATGTCGCTTTTAATGATCAAGGAGCACAAAAAGCGCTTAAACAGGTTGTATAGGATGTGGTATTCATAAGCGAATTACACCTCACTCACTTCGACATTGCTTTGCAACCCACCTCTTAGAGCAAGGGCTTGACCTGCGTTCACTGCAAATACTTCTCGGTCAGCGAGTTGAAATACAACGGCTCGTTATACTCAACTCACACAACTCAAGTTACATGATGCTAATCAAGCCCTCAATCAACTGGCTGACCGCCTGCATCTCGACTGGAAGTTGACCGTGTGAGCACTTTTATCGACCTGTTACGCCAACATCGTCACGAGCTTGAACAAGACTATGGGCATCACTTTAACAGCGATATCAAACGATCCATCTCTGCCATGCTACGGTGTAAAACAGAGAAACAAGGACTTTCGCAGTGGTATTGCTCCCACTGCCACCATGACGACCGTCTCACTCTCTCGTGTGGAAATCGTCACAGTCCTCAATGTCAGCATCGTACAACATCCGACTGGCTTGAAAGACAGAAAAGTAAGCCGCTTCCAGTTCATTACTACATGGTAACCTTCACATTACCTTATGAACTGAGAAGCTTAGCTCGATCTGCTCCCCGAGCGCTTTATCAAGCCATGTTCCGTGTGGCTTCATCTACGTTAAAAGACTTTGCTCACAGGCAAAACCAAGGTGAGTTGGGATTTACCATCGTCCTTCATACACACAGCCGAAAGCGAGAGCTACATCCTCACTTAGTACGGCAGAACTCTATGGGCGGTGTTCGTGAGCTTATGAGTAATGTTTTGAGTGAATACCTCTTCTTTCGTCCTAATAACCAATCGAGTTGAGTTTATTCTGAAAGTCCAGCACTTGTTGCAAATCTTGCTGAGTTTGATTTTCTTCTGCTGTAATTTTTGCGATTTCATCATCAAGTGCGCGAATCTGAGCATTGAGGATTTCGGTAATCACCCGCTCAGAAGTATTGCCATACTCACGTTTAACCACTGAACAGATCTCATCAACTGCCTGATATAAACTAACAGCCGCTTGACGCTCTTGAGCGTTTTGCTGATCTTGCGCCTTGCCTTCGCTATACACATCCCATAACGCGGTAAGTAGCTGAACAGCGATTGCACCTTTTCCTGCCCATTTACCCAACGTTTTCTCCCATCGTCCTTTTAAACCCGGGATCTTTAACTTACGACCTTGAAGTAGTAAGCCCTTGATATTGTCAGCGGAGCCCATATTTCCAAGCCCTTTAACCACCTTGTCTAGATACTCAGAATTATTTGAGCTCAAACTTTGTTGTAAGCGGTGAGAAACCTCAACGTTTAGTAGACCCTTAACTTCACCCAAACTATCGTTGATCCACGCTTCTAGCTTGTCTCCAATTGGGTCAATTAAACGCTGCAACTGGCTATCAAGTTGCGCTTGATCTTGTGTACTCTGTATACAGCCACTGATATCAGACTTCATCAACATCAGTTCATGACTGATCATATTTCTTGCTTCTATTACTAACGAGCGTTGGCGACTTACAAGCATTTGCTTATCTTCTCGGCAACGCATCAATATCTCGTTATGTTCTGAGGTGTCTGTCGTGGACAGTTGGTTTACCGCTGGCTGGTACCAAAGTTCATTAACTGCACTCTGAATTGCTGACAGTTGATTGTCTTGGTTGTCTGTTGATTTTAACCAGTCATTAAACACCTCAATGAACTCACTGTAACCAGAGCGTTCAAGCAACTGAGGGTGATTATCTTTTAAACGTCCCGTCAATGCCGTTTTCGCATTCATTGGTAACACTTTAATATGCTGAATGCTTTCATTACTCACGCCATATTCAGAAGCTTTATGACAAAGAATCTGAAGGATCTTCTGATAAGCTGTTGCTTTATCTGAATCGTTCGTAAGCTGATGGTTAAGTACAATGAAAATTTTCTTATTCAGCTTAATCATTTCAAATAATCGATGATAAAGATCCTTTGAATCTTGGTCCCCTTCTCGGATGACAAACAACATCACTTGAGTACGTTTAATCTGCTCAATTGTAGTCTGTTCATGCTCAATGGGAGCGTTGACTCCTGGAGTATCTAACAGTCGATACCCGTTCCAATCATAGTAATCAACCGTGTCGGTGGTCGGAATGTCATTTACGGTTGCTTTCTCTTGACCAATAAGCGCATTGATCAATGTACTTTTGCCTGCGTTATACGCACCATAAAGCATGACTTGCAGAGTGTTATCATCTAGCTTTTCTTTTAACTCGGCATAAACACGTTCAATCTGATTATTCGGATGATAGGCGCCAACTAAACACTTTGATTCATCAAGGTTCTGAGTAATTTCAATAAATGGATTTCTCATAATTTATACCTTCAATGCTTGAGTTTTTGAAGCACAGTTTTCAATCGCAATTACTATGGAATCAGCGTATTGCTGTAAGGGCATGAAAGATGTTTGCACATCACTAAAGACGTGTTCTACCAATGGTGGCAATTGCTGACGTACTGCTGCTGATGTGGTTAGGATGACTTGATCTGGCGAGACCCCAACCGCTTCTTTGTGAGTGGAGATTTCGACAAAGATTCGTTCACCGAGTTTATTGCCGCCAAAAGAGCCAATCGCACCACCAATCAAAGCACCAATAGGTCCACCCACCGCAAACCCAGCAGCTGCCCCGCCTAATCCACCAGCACTCGAAGCGATACTCGACGCTCGCCTACCCGTGACCTGTTTAACGTCAATAGTGATATCATCAAAATCACCTAAACTGCCACTCGACAGGTCGCCTGAAACACGCTGAATATTGTTAACGTAGCCAGATAGCTCCTGCGTCAACGTATTGCTGATTTGCTCTTCAATTAATTGGTTTAGCTCACGACTTATCGCTTCTTTATCGCGGTTGTTCATGTGCTTATCGACGATTAAGGGTACTTCACACAGTACGTTATCAAGAATCTGGCTCGACATCACATTTTGCTTTTGGCGTAAGTTATACGTTGTTTTTGTTAGTAGTTGCTGCAACTCTCGCACTTGCGGTAAAACATTTTCATTCAATGAATGCAGTACTTCACCATCCAAGAAGTTAATCATTTGGCGCTTAGCTTTAACCACCTTATATTGGTTAGCTTCGTTCACTATTACTACCAGGCGTTCAAACAGCGTTTGCAAGCCAGCCTCTTGTAATGCGTTCTCAGAGGTCGCTGTAAGTGTTTTGTACGCATGAACCGATACGGATACCGCTTCTTTCAAATCATCAACACCGCCTAATGCCGTGACTCGGCTATGCACATCTTCTTGCTGCAATTGGCGAACTTGGGCTGATTTATTTTCCACTTTTTGGATAAGGTCTTGCGCCTCATCACACCAATCCTCTACCAATACGTCACTTTTCGTGATGACGGGTTGTAATGGTTTTTTCTTTTCAAGCTCAAGCTTGAGATCTTGCAATTCTTGTACTTGCCCTGGAGAACTTGATGGCGTAAGCCATAAAATAGCGTCTGCGCTGTCGGTATAGAGACGAGTGAGATCACCGTTTTCATCCACTATCGAGTGAAGCCCCGGTGAATCTAATAGCACCAAGTTTGAGCCCAGCTCTACACCTTGGATCTGAGCGGTAGTCTCGGTGACACCTTCGGCAAACGCACCCTCAAAATATTTAACTTTGCCGTCTTTAAAGCAAAAACGCTTAATCTGTTCAGGAGCAAATAGATTCGTTAAGTAATTACAAAACGAGCTTTTACCTGCATTCACTTTGCCAAATACAAGTAAAATAACACGATCAGCAAACTGCTCGCTGAGCGCTCGCATTGGTGACGCCTCTTCTAATTTTGCATCCCAACTTAGCACCCCTTGATAGATGGAAGCCTTTAGTTGTGTCGCCAATTTAAACAATGGATGCTGCTCATTGATCCGCTTGCTACTAAACTGAGCTGCTTGGGTAAGCTCTACAACCAAAGCGGATTTTATTGCAACTAAATCCTGCTCTTTATCCGATATGTATTTGAAGTCTGACTTAAATTTTTCTAACGCAGTAAGAAATGGGTTGCTATTGGTCATTTTTCCATTCTCTTACAAATTGATTAAATCGTTTTCAAGCTGCTTCATTTCTTCTAGCTGCTTACTAATTTGTTCGATTTGTCGTGCCTGTTTAGTCGATTTTTTGCTTTCTTGAAATGCTTGAATTGCCGTAACTTCAAGATTGCTATTTTTTGATGCCGCGACTAATGAATCTGCTGAAATCGACAAGCTATATTTATTAATAAAACGATTGGCGTGCGCTCGATTTTGTTCTGTAATTTTCCGCTCTTTTGCTTCTCGTTCGGCTTGTGCTATTTTTGCTTTTCGTTCAGATTCTGCTCTTTCTCTCTCTCGCTCTAATTCTCGTGAGCCCGAGCTAGCACTCGAACTTGAATCATCATCAGATAATGCGGCACCGACAACACCAACGACACCTACCACTGCAGCGCCAATTAACCAAGGAATAGCCATAATTAACTCCTACTATTTACATTACTGTTCTTGGTTAAACCAAGGCTGCTGATAATTGTTTTACGTCACGCTTTAACATACTAAGTTCACTGCTCTGCTGAGAGCGTAGCCCTTTTAACTCTGCATTCAATGCCTCTTTTTGCGCAGAAAAATCCAGCAATAGTTTAGACTTCAAGCGTTTCATTTCTTTCTTGCGTAATTCATCAATCTCAGACACTAAAGTAGCAGTCAGATCAAAGAGCGCATGGATACCACTCTTTTCGCAGAAAACCGCTTTGTCCTCTTGAAGACCTCTGTTATAACGATGCGCTGACACAGAAATGATTTGTAAATCACGTAAATCAAGACTCCCTAGTAATTGTTGGCGAATTTTCTCCTCAACAATAGCTACTTCATCGGCAGACTTTTGATCGATTTGCGTTAAGACTAAAAACATCTTCTTACTGTAATTCTTGTCCTGACGTGCTAATTGTTGGAAAATTTGCATCTCATATTTATCTAGCTCACCCGCTTGAGCTTGGTGAACTAAAAACAAGTAGTCAGCCATTTCAAACGCACCTTTAATGGCAGCTTTGTCATCTTGTTTATGCACATCGGCATCAAGCCCAGGGGTGTCAATCCAAATAACATGATCTTGTTCAAGCTCTTTGTTCTCAATGGTTTCGCGTTTATCTGCTGCCTTGAAAATCGCTTCGCCTACCATAGCATTTAATAATGTACTTTTACCGTGATTATATTTCCCAAACACTGCTATACGTGGTTTAGTCGCATTACTTTTCAAGTACAGCAAACGGTTTACATTCTGCTCATCCGTTGGTAAAAACTGCAATAGTTTATGTTTGTCCATCTTTTAATTTAACTCTGTAATGACTTGGAAGCTCGGCTTCCAATTGCATGTAATTGCAAACTTCAGCATTTTTAAGATAGTAATCTGTTAATGAAAACTGGTTTTCAAAAAGCTGCTGATACCCTTCATCAATTCGGCACACTAAAGGTCGCTCTTGATATATTGTGCAGCCAACATCAGCATTGAAGTACAAGCAAATACCATCACCGTTGTGAAAGATTTTCAACTCAGGTACATGTTGAATTTGTTGGCAACACAAGCCGCAACGGGTGCACGGGTAACTCATAGGTGGATCAATGCTTCACCTTGGGTGAATAGAGATAAGATATTCTTAGACCACTCACGATAAACAATCGCCAAGTTTGGATTAAGTCCAAAGTGCGTAATCATATCATTCAATAGTTGCTGCTCTTGCTTGGCAACTTCTCCATCCGCATAAATAAGCGCCATTAACTCAAGTAACGCAATTTTCTGATGGCTATCACACTCAAAAGTATTGAGCACTGATGCTAGATCAAACCTTACTGCATCATACTCAATATCGTCCATTTGCATTTCCATGCAGTACTTTGCAATCAAGACTTCTTCTTCCATTGAAAAGTCATTGTCAGAATGCGCAACATGATGAGCAAGAGCAAGAAATGCTTCCTTTTCATCTATTGATAAACGGTTCAAAAACATAATCGTTCCTTTAATAGCTTCGAACACTGCTTGTTCTAATATGGATTCGATTGTTATACAACACCTGACACAATAGCTAAACCTAACACTTTAGCATTAGATTTGAATTTTCCATATCCTTGAAATTCATCACATTTCGCACTGAACCACAGAATAAAAACAGACCAATATGGCACTAGATGTATTCTTCTGGCGTGGCTATTTGATAATTATTCAGTAAGAGGTAATGAGTTAATAAGCTTACGAGGTGGGAAATGAAAGACGCATGACTAGGAAAGTTTTAAAGGTTGAATGTGTGGCGTATCAGTCGACAGACTCTAACTCTAGCGAAGTACGATTTTATGTAACATGCTTTAGTCAAATCGAAATGACTTGTGCAGTTTATCTCTAATTACCTCCTCAATGACCGCATAAACTCTCACCAAAGCCACATAAGACTAGCATTCATCAGATGATTTTTAGGCAAATCCAGCTGCGAACGCGAAATCTTGGTCGAAACTGATAATGGGGCAGAAGTTTGTCGCGGTGACTGGGGGAAGCAACTGAGAAGGATTTCTTCTTAGTTGCCAGTGCGGAATGGGGAAAAATAAGCTGGTCGCACATTCATCGATTTGCTAACCCGATGATGATTGTGAGAGAACAACCTAATTATAAAGCTGGCTTTGTTTTACAGCGTTTTACCAATCATCTGGCTCACGAAGCTTTGCTTCTTGTCGGCTTACAGCTTTATCTTGAATATGTAGCTCTAGGTCGAGAGATGACAGAAGGCGCATCAGACTTTCGATGCTAGAAGAGGCCGGATCGCGTTCAAGCTTTGATACTGTTGTCTGTTTTAACCCAACAATGTCGCCGGCTTTAGTCTGGTTGCGTCCTTGAGTTCTGCGTACATCACGTAGGTATATTCCCAGTTGCATAGGACTTGTTATGAGCATATCTGCCTCCAATGTAAAAGTTATCCTCTATAGGGGATATTATCACTTTATCCCCTATAGGGGTTAGAGGTAATTGTAGTAGCGTTTGTTTTGATGGAGAGATTAATTGAGATGCGTCAAATATTCCTAGGTCCAAAGCGTCATTGGATTTGCTGTCAATTTGTGCTTTTAAACTCTTTCGTCGATGCTTGGACAGCGATGCCAAAAACCGCTCTACGATGCACTTGTTGCTCTCAAACCTCTGCCAAACAACATCACATAGTGTACCGATGGCTTAAAACGTCGCTTCAAATGGCAATAATCCCGCTAACTGATGCGCATAGTTTTCCCAAAACTGACACTGCTCTCTCGTCATAAATTCATGGTGTGGCGCTACCTTAGACTGAATAACTCTCCCATCGCAAATTCGCATCCGACCACAGGCACAACTGAAATGCTCGTCATAAAAACGAACGTCAAACGTTAACCCTGGGTTTTGGTCTGACAAAGCAAAAACTATCTCCTTAGGATACGTATTTAGGGTGGTGAATATGATTGGTTCTAAATGCGGAGTCCCTTCTTCGCATGCATCCTGAAACCGAAGCAAATTAATATAGTCCCCCATATCTGCAGGAAAATCATCTTTCCATGGATTAAAGCATCGATAAGGCACACCGCATTCAAATACACCGCAGGCCCCCCAATGACGCATCATCCACGGCTCTTTTATAAAGTAATCCGTGGCGTTTTGTATCGCCGCTGGCATCGGGACAATGTTGTTGAAGTCAATTTGACCAAAGTGGTCAACAATATTATGGTACAGTGCTTTGCACCTTTCTGAATCGCCACTTATGGTCAATTCGCTGGTAATTCGATAAGTCATATATTAATCCCTATTTTTATTATTGTTTTTTAATCAGGTATAGATAAGACGCCTATCACTAGAAAGACGGAGAAACGCCTTTACTGTCTTGAAATGAATAGGCGTTCAATTTCTGAATTAAGCTCTGCGCTTTAGCGCAGAGCTCGATGGCCTCTTACTGAAAGTTCATATATTGCAGGAGCGGATTCGCTTGTTTGAGCGTCTGACGCTGAGCAAGCAGCTCAGCGACCACACGTTTTTTGTCTTCTCCTATTGCACAGGCAATAAGAAACGCATCGACTTCATGCGACATGAAGCCCACAGCCTTTGGACCCAGTTGTACTGCGGGCGGAAATGTGCCATCATTAATTCGGCGATGTAAGGTAGCTTGAGATAAACCAACGCGTTTTAATACGTCAGCCTTTTTTTCTATTTTCAGTTGATTAATTGGGTGTATAAGCGCCATGAGACGCCTCCGTTTATTTTTATTATTATGGCTCAAGGAGCCGTTAAAAATATAATATTCGAGTTTTAAAGTGAAAATCAATCATTTTTTCGTATTTATTTAACCAGAAGTAAATATACATGCCTTATATATTTCACGGAAGGCAGAATATATAAACTTCATATATTAAACATCATATCGATATAGCCTGCTATAGCAATCAAGAATAGATAAGTATTAACACAACCTCTCTATTAATTCATTTCATTCAATAATCACACCTCTCGTTTATTTTTACGCCCCATAAAACTCAGCTTAATCTATGTAATATCCGCCCCGACAACGACTTACTCAGTTCCAGTGAGACAGCCTGAAAGCGACTGAAAGCACCAGAGACACAATGATAGTGCAGCGCAAATGCTTTGTCGCAAACGGCATTTGCAATGTCGTAACGCGCACTTTCCCTGTCGCACTCGACAAATTCCGTGTCATATTACGCAGTAAACACAGGATTATTAAAATCGTCATATAATTTCCATTTCACTTATTTAAAATAAACACTTCCAATCTCATTAATTATATCGTTATAATAAAAACACTCAGAACAAAAATAGTAACAAGCTGATATCGCTCGTCCTTATTTGTTCCAAATAAAAACGCACGAAAACTTGCCTCACATGGTGAGGTTGCGCTAACAGCCTTCGGCGTTATCGCTTGAAAACACAAAACACTCTAAATAATTAAAATAATAAATAGAGAATTTAAAAAATGGATATTAATATAAACACAGTCGCAGCAACTGTCATTCGCTGCACATCTAGAAAACATAAACAAATACTATCGGAATTCATTGAAAGTCACAGCTACTCAGCAGATGAGTTGACTACACTACTCGCAGGACTGTTACCCTCGCCGATTGAATCTGGGGTAGCCATCGCTTCACACCAAACCTTTATTTCAGAGCTTTCTCACGCTTTATATCTCCACCAACATCCCAATGACGCCGATAAAAATGAGCTGATGAATGCACGCAAGTTAATTCGTATCGTTCAGGCGAATTTTAAAAAACAACGAAAAAGTGACAAAGAGCTGTATTGCAAAGCAGTGAAAACCAATCTCACTGAAAGCGAATACCAGCAGTTACTTGAGGTCATGCACAGCTATAATTATAAATCAGTGAGTCGGTTCCTGAGAGAGGTCATAACTCAAAAACTCACAGTCAAACCTCAACGCAGTGATGAAATCACAGAGTACTTTAAGCAAACAAAGCGCATCGCCACAGTGATGGAGTCACTCATTGACGAAGGTAACCCTGCGTACGACCACGAAATAGCCCGTCAACTAGGTGATGCTCTGTATGAACTAAAACAGAATTTACAACTCACCCGAAATCTCGCTATCGACGCTCATAATTCTCAAACCGCCGAGCTGTTGGCCATGCAATTTTTGGACAGCCGTACGTTGCGTGAGCTTTACCGCAACAAGCTAGAAGTGGAGAACGCCAGTAATGATATTTGAGGAATTACAATGTAAGAATGATAAACAAACGGTGCATGATGCCACGCAGTTAGTTCAATATAGTGCCAAGCAAAGTGATGATGTAACACTGCTGGTTGAATATTCTTCAAGTCGCTCAAAGGGTGACAAGCTCGGGGGAACATCGCAGTTTATCTGCGCCAACGAAATCGCTTCGGTTCCCCTGAATGCAAAGAACCAAGATGCCCGAGACATTGATTGGAGCCGTGCTATTGCTGAACTGCAAAGCGCTTATCTTGCTAATACTAATACGAAACAGCCCTTTCGCCACTTTGTTGTCTCCCTGGCGGAAGGGGAACAGTTACCCCTAGTCCAATGGCGAAAGACAATTAAAAAGCTCATGACGCACCTAGGGTATGGAAATGCTCGTTATATCGCATTCAAACACTGCGATACCGACAATGAACACGTCCATATTGTAGCGTCTACGACTGATTTACTGACAGGTAAAATCATTTCGAACTGGCAATCACACCTCAAAGCCCAAGAAATTATGAGGGAGCAAGAAGTTACGCTAGGGCTACAAACAGTGCAAAGCTCAGAGGAACTCCACTCAAGTTACGACACTGATGTACAAGGCGAAAAAGAGAAAACGGTGATTCGTATGATGAGAAGAAAAGTGGATGCGGCGATTCGTACTCTCCCTTCTGCTTGCTCGTTGGCTCAGTTTGAAGTGGCACTTCTCAACCAAGGCATTGAAATCGAACTCATTCCCGACAGCGCAAACACTCAATTTAAAGGTATCGCCTACCGATTTCATCAATATCGCCTTGCTGGCTCATCTCTACGCAGTGGTAACAAATACACCTTAGGCAAACTCATTAAAAATGGTGTGATGGATGCCAAGGCTCTATTTATCGACAACTACAATAAGCACGATGAAAACATGGAACAAGCTACGGTTCATTTTAACAAAATTCGTAGTCTGGCAATTAAGCACGCTGAAAAACTAAAAGCGGACATCGAAGCATACGAGCATCAGCAATACCGTTACCTCCTCTTTTCATTTGCTCGAAGCCACGAAGCGGCAATGGAAGCTGAAGTGGAATACTGGTTTGAGTATGCCAAAATACGCTCAACCCGAGACAGAGCGGTGGTGAGGGCTATATATGAGTGTGAAAAAGCGATTTACCACGCATCTGGAACGATGAGTAAAATGTTCTACCATTTGATCATAACCCTATTAGAATACTCATTAATTAACCGTTGTAAGCTAACAATAGCTCCAAACACAATAAACCATCAAACCCCTATATACTGCCAAAGTGCTTAAAAGAGCTTTATCCAAGTTCACCTGGTTGAAACAATGGAAATACCGCACTTATTATCAAAATTTGGAGGCGAGGTCCACTATTGTGAAGACAAATCAAAAAGGACTATAATTGCATTTAAATCAATGAATTAAGCATAAGACAAGCTTTCAAGTTATTAGGAATTTCGATTCTTCAAGTAACGTTTGAATGATGGCCAAACCATATCAATAACTGTCGCCAAGGTAATCATGCCAGATAACGACCAAAACACTGAGTTCATCTGCTCGTCTGTTAACGCCATAATCATCGCAATGGCGTACGAATTCATCAGATTCGTTAACTTCCTCATCAATATTCGATGACACCACCAGCGATTGCTTCAATGACTCTAATTTGTTCAATGATAGTTTTGGCTGTAGTAGCTCAAATTTTGACGATCGATTTTCGTAATCTGAATACCGTAAACAAATTTACAACAACGCCAACCGTGTATCAGTAACAGTAACTAATTCTCTAAAAAACCGGATACATTTATCCAACTCTTCGCGTTTGACGATATGAGCTTCGGTTCTGTCGATTTGAGCGCGATGAACAGCCTCACCTCGTTTTTTTAGCCACTTATTAAGCTGTGTTCGAGACTCATCCGCGGTTATGTAGTTAGCCCAGATCCAGGCTTCAGTAACATCAATACCAAAAAACTCTTCGAATAGCGCTTTCGTTTTCTTGGAGCCTGGATTGTTGAAGTACTTGAGGTGCTCCTCAAGCCGATTTTCTACTATTCGCCCAAGTTGAGACCCCTTAACGACTCCATACTTCGCATCAACAAGCTCTTTTGCTATGTCTTCTACATAGGTTTCCCAAGCTGTAAGAGTCATAATCAAAGTGGCTCTCTTGAGCACCTCTGGAGGTTGAGAATTGGAGTTGCATCCGTTTAACTGATCGTAACACTCTAATAATTGCTCTGCGTCTGAGATCGCGTACTCAAAATTGGCTTTCGCTTCTGACATCCCTTGTCCTAGTTATCATGACTATATGCATAAAGTGGAATTTACCATATTTAGGATTAAATCAATGATAACTAGGTTCAATAAAGTTGAGTTACTTCAATAAGCTAGTGACTTTTGGCTGCTAATCGCGCTGAAAGAAGATTGGCACCACCAACGAGCGGCTAACGCTTTAAATCAACCCACTCCGAACAGTAATGAATAGGGTCACAAATTTTGCTCATTGATGTGTAGTGAGAATTACCGATTTGTATACCGTGTACCTGTAGCCCCTGCTTCTCTCTTCGGTTGCTAATTTTCCTATTTAATCCCGAGGGAACTGGAAATTCACCATCGCTCACTAGCAAGACATCAGTTTTGTTGAGCAACCCTCGGAGTGGTAAATTTCAATCTACACTAAACTCATGCTTTGTTTGAAGTTAACTAGCTCCTGAATACTGCTAGTATGTGGATTATATATCCACTCCAAATCAAACTGCGTCTTAGACCGTTGGTACATAAAACAATCACCGATGACTAGTGAATTAAATTTGTTCCCTTTTTCTCTCTTCTCTTCAATGCTCTTCATAACGTTTTTTGGTAGTTCACCCATGATGAAATCAGAGATAACCAAAACATCTGCGTTTTCATAAAACTCCCTCTTCATTAGCTCAGTCGCATGACGGAGTGCTGGAGCAACATCTGTTCCTCCATGAAAAGAGGAACTCAAGAACTTAATCAAAGATTCCAGCCCTTTTTTACCCGTCAAATCAAAAGTCACAATAGATGTTGAGAAGTTAATTAGATAACAATTTCGGTCCTGCTTTCTAGCGACAGTAGACAAGTACAAGGCCATAGCTTTGGCTATGTGTTCAGGTGCACCGTACATTGAACCACTCGTATCTATGCATAAAATCATAGGCCCTAAATTCGAATCCTCTTCAACAGATTCATCTACGGGGATACTCTCCTCCTGATCTATTTCTGTAATGCCCTGCATTTCAAAACTCAATAGGCGTGATTCCAGATATTTAAGGTCAAAAAGAACTGATGTTTCAGGATCCGAAAGAAGTGCCAATTCAGAGGGTAGCGCATGCTCAATATCCTTCCCTTGAACCACACCTACAATCTCTTCCTTTGAATTGATATCAACAACTGGTTGTTTGAATGCTACCGACTTCAATACTGTTTCAATTTTAGTTGATGACTCAATTTGTCTTACTTTCCCTAAAAGCTCAGATACCTTTTTGGCACCTTTGTCGTTTTTGAGGTAGTCCGCCCATCTCTTTAGTGCTTCTATACTTCCACTTTTTAATTCAGCATCAGATAAATCAAGGTACATTCCTGGCTCAAGACCTAAACTCTCCAAGCTGTACATCAACTCTTCCAGCAAATTGAGCCATTCACTAATCTGTTTATAAAATTCTTCACGCATTCTGGACAGAGTTTCGAAGTACCACTCTGATACAGATTTATCCAGCTTCTTCTGCCAATCTAACAGCAGGAGACTTCTAGCTGTATCATTAGGCTTTTTCTCTAACAACTCTTTGTGCCAAAAGGAAGAATCAACGTGATATTTAGCCTTCTGACAAAATGAGATATAGTTTTTTAGTAATCCATTAACATCGTGATTATTCATCCATATTTTCAGATTCGCTTGATCATCGGAAAAAGGGTTGTCCACTTCTAATGACCGTTCAACACCTACTTTCCAAGCACTAACTTTGGCTTCTACCTTAGATGACAGCGCATCTAAATTACCCAACAATACACTTCTTTCACTTGTGAGTTCTTTCAGCAGATTATCTGATTGCTTATGGATAAGTTCTACTGGCATAGAGCCTCCAGACGTTCACAGTCTTTAATTCGTATTTTGAGTTTATCTATTTGAGAAAGAACACCTTTCAAGGCGACATCTGTATCTGCGCTTGTAGTAAACGGACTATGCAGCTCCACTTTATATACACGCAGTTTATCTTCTGTCTCTTTAAGAATTTTTTTTAGCTGTCCTCTAAGATTACCAACTGAACCTGAAAGAGATTTAATCAGCCTCTCATTTACATCACTTCTTTTATCTCCTTTGTGGAAAAGAATAGAAGGGGTGAATTCAAAGTCGTTATATCGATTTCCATAATGTCTATTGCTATATGATAGTGTACAAGATCCCTGCTCATCGAATTCACATGTAACTTCTTTTATGTCATTTCCCGATATGTCGACAGGATGAAAAGAAATATTACTTTTGAATTTATTAAAAGGAATATGAACCGTTTTCTGCTTAATTTCCGGATTACCATAAGAATATGAATTATGCTCTCTGAATTTTGCTACTACTTTAAAATATTCCTCATTACCTAATGAAATTACGTCATATACATCGTCCTTATAGAAAAGTTCCTTAGTGATCTCTTTCTCTAAGCTATCTTTACTATTATCAAGAGCAGCCAAATTGATATCACCAGCAATTCCACATGACTCGATAGCGTCCATCACGATCTCTTCGGTACAAACCCTGTTTTCTGGAGAAGTCCATAAACAATGCTTTAGAAGTATTGTATCGGTCAGGTTTGTATAATTACGCTCGTTGAAAAACGCAGATGCTTTCAACAAAATTGCAGCTTTCTGCCAACGTCGATCCGAAACATACAGACCTAACTCTTCATTTTTTTCACTGATCTCATTACGTATATATTTGATAACAAGCAAAGTGTCTTTACTCAGCTCAACGTTATGTATCGCTTCATTCCACTGACTAAGCTCTGAAAGAGATACTCTAAGCTCCTCATCAACATTAGGCTCACTAGTCGAAGGCTTCGCGTTAAGCAACAAATTAAAATTATCTTCAAGTACAATTGGCGGAACCATTAAACGAGTAATAAATCGGTCATAAAGAGCATCTAGCCCTTGGTTTTCTTGAGGCACTTCATTCGAGGCACCAATAACCGAACGAATAGGTGCCTTGATAACTTCACTGCCATTCTTGAAAACATGTTCATTAATTAAGGTGAGCAGAGTGTTTAAAATCGCTGGGCTGGATTTCCAAATTTCATCAAGAAATGCAAACTCTGCGTCAGGAAGATAACCTTCCGTCTTACGGACATACTTATCCTGTTTGAGTTCTTGAATTGACACAGGCCCAAATACTTCTTCAGGTGTTGTAAACCGATTCATCAAATGTTCATAATACTTTGGTGACTCAAATGCACATGCTAACCTTCTGGAAATTAGGCTTTTGGCAGTTCCCGGAGGACCGAATAGGAAAGTATTCTGTCCACTAAGCGTGCTCAATAATGATACAGAAAGAATATGCTCTCTCTCATGTAACCCTTCACCGATCTGCTCCAATAGTTGAGTTATACGTTTTTTTACTTCTGGCTGAGCGGCTACTCTTATATTTTTGCTGTCTTTGCTTGTTTGATATTCTTTACTTTTCACATTCATACTACTAACCAACTCTTTCCTTGTTAAATTTAAAATCTGAACGATCTATTAAGCACTTAAGTTTATTGCTACAGCCGTTGTTACGAGCCTGTTCCCCGCATTTTTTGCTGCGATTGAAAAACCTATGATTGCCAAGGCAAATACCCACAAAGACTGATAACTTACCTCTGAAAAATACTCGCCCAAGAATTGCTTCGCGACCAGCAGCGCAAAGGCACTGACAAAAGATACAGCAGCTGCATCCCTGTATAATAAGTAAGCTCTGTGAGTTGAAGCCACTTCGTCCTGCTTATTGGATGGACGATAAAACTCTTTGTACCAATAACTGTTCTGCTCGCTATTATTTTGCTTCAAAAGTTCAAACTCGGACACGCGAGCCTTTAGGAGTGCAGTGTCAATACGTCGGTCTCTCTCTGATAACTGAATAAAGCGATGCCCTGGTAACACATTGTTCCATCGCCAAAATACCAAGACGTTCTTGAGGTCAGGAGGCATGAGGTGGCTAAGCCACCCCGAAACCGCACCTATTGCTAACATCGCACCACTCGTGTCTTTTAGCATCTCGACATAACTGATATCAAAAGCACTTTGATTTACGAGTGATACCACTGCAAACTGAAGTACCATCAATACTGAGAGCGGGACAATGTTATTGGCTTTCATCGAGATCCCCATCATTATGCCACCTCTTCTTCATAATCGAAGTGATATGGCTCAGGGTTCATACTATTCCACCCATCACGCCCAGGCGCATTATAATGATGACGAATTCCAGAACCTCTCGTCGCTAGTGCGTTAACACCTCGGTGAGTGAAAGCATTCATCACAGCTTTCCGTGGGTGCTTAGGTTCACCATTTTTAGCCGTAGAAGCAATTGCCGTGATGTTTCGTGAAACACCTTGGCTAATAGGCTCCCCGACTAAACGATTTAGAACGGTCGTCCCAATATTGCGCTTACTTCCATGATGGGGGATCTGCATAAATCGAAGGTCTGCTCCACTTGTACACTGATCTATTTGATCTGCCGCGTGTTCCAGAGCCTGAATGCCTGCGTCCCCAGTAAAAACAGAGCGTCTTCCTTCGACGACTAATTGGGTGATCACACTCGAGTTGTTTTTTGCCGATGTTACCCCTTCATCATCAATCTGGTCTTCACCCCAAGTGGCAAAGAAACGACGAATAGATGCAGCCGTTTTTTCAAAAAAGCTTTCTAAAGCATTTGTTGCAGTGGCTTTTTCAGGCATGCCATCAAAGTCAGGAATGAGGGATTCGTAGTATTCGACAGAAGGGCCGAGAACCTTAATACCACCGCCCGTGTCCGTTAAACCAGTAAAAGGTTCACGTACACTTACCCCTTTCGATTCAGCCAAACTAACCAGTGACCATGCTTTTTCGAGGTTTTGCTTAAAACGTTCCCCTAAGCTGCTGTCCGTTACGCGTCCATCTTTGAATTTATCAGCAAGCCCTTGGTTGTGTAGCCAAGGCTGATGAATCCAAAGCTCTTGTACTTCGAGTTCATTAAGGACCATTTCCAAACCGTTAATGTGGTCTTGATCAGCATGAGTATTAATGACCAAGTCCACTTTAGAAGTGCCAAAACAAGTGGTGATGTGATCAATAATCTTTGAACTTGTGCTTTGAAAGCCACCATCAATCACAACCACCGTTTGCTCGTCACGTGGACCGTGTAGATTCCCGTAGCGAAGTGCGATCGCATCACCACTCTTAGACTCTTCACCAACACCTAAAAAATCAATTTCGTAACCCATAACTTTTTCCTTTTTCTATGAAAGTTAAGAGTTACTGATCAACTAGCATGCCAAGATTTAAATCATTGTTTTTATTGCATATAACCTTTAACCCATAAAAATATAAAGTAAATAATATTACCATTAGTTATTTATTTTACTATTGCTTATTGGTGCATAAAAAACCGCCACCCTATGGATGGCGGTTTCAAGTCGCTAGCTATATTGCCAAATCGAAGCACTTATTTGCGAGTTGCCATTGCCATGAAGTTTCAAACTAAAGCAAGCTTGTCGTTATTAACGTTGGCCAATCTGCACTGTTATTAACGCTTGCCTTTTTTTGCACTTCGAGCATTCTTTTAACTTGATCGAGACAATCTCTTTCAAAGTCGAATCGGTGCAAGCCATGCATTAACTCCAGCCACCAGTACCCAAAGCCTTGGTCTAAAGTTATCTGAACTGTGTTACCTGACTCAAAGCTAATGGTTAATACCCTTCTATGTTGAATTGTCTTTTTGCCCTCAACGATATTTATCTTAGTTGTTCTACCAGTAGCATTCTCTAACCAAGCCTGAAAAATCTGTCTAAAGTCTGCTTTGTAGTCCCAATCGTGACTGATAAATGCTGGCGGTCTTCCGTTCTTTTCATCAAAACAGGTATCTACCAACACCTCACAATCATGATGTCCACAAACCAAGCCCTTTATTGCTTCAGATACCAGCATTACGGCTGACGGGCTTTGCAAGTAACGGTCTGAATAATGAACATTTTTTATAACATCACTCGATAGCAGTTCCTTCACACGGCTATCACTATCACACACCAGTTGCTTAAATCGCCCACCTAATTGAGTCAGCGTTCCATTCAGCTCTTTGAGAGCTTCTATCTGGATAGCCCCAACTTGAGACAAGTTCTCTGGTTCTACTTCGATAGTGTATGGAATTACCGAAAGTTCCGGTTCAACAGTTGAGATGACAGAGATATCGTCAGACATTAGCCATTCAATACCAGGTATTCGCGCACTATCCTCTAGGTTAGCTAAAGAAAAACAGCCGACATCAGTTTGCGCTTGAAATACCATCAGACCAGTATCGTCCTTGGTAAGGTATAGTGACGCGCCTATATTGTTGATGTTCTCCAAGAATAATTTTATGTCGTCTGGATAATCGACGTCTGGAACAACAAATGACACATCAATATTATTACTCAACATTTCGTAAACTCGAGATTTGAGCAAGTTTACTGACGTATCCCAACGTTCTATATTGCTTGATAAAACAAACTTCACTTCGCTAACCTGGCCAGCAACCACGGATGTAAGCTGCTCCTTAATGCTCAAAGGGCAATATTCAGCTTCAGTTAGCAATCGTTGATACTTCGATGGTAAATTTAAATGGTGTGTAAAATTATCGCCCAACCATTTGAGCGCAATCTGTCTGTTTAATTTGTCGGTGTCGTGTCTTGAATCCGACTCTAGTAAACAATCCGGACAAAATGCATCACAAGCCTTGGGGCATTCAAGCTCTCGTAACATTTGACGCAATACTTGAGTAATGTGATGTGATGTGGATGTAGCAAAACCAGCTCCACCACTTACACTATCAAACAACTGTAAAACCATCGCATGCTGACTTTCACCAACAACCGCTGGGCGTACACTGTATTCAACTTCATTGACTGAGATGCCTAAAGTCTTTACCAGTGCTTTTCGTAACGCTACAACAAGTGATGTTGCAATGACCCTACCTTCATCACTATCAGGGATATATTCTCCAGTGTCAGGGTGCTTTAAAACTAACTCGAACACATCAGTTTGTGAATGAACTCCAAGATGAATGCTTTCTAGTACTCTTCCTGAGCCATCACAATCCCCGTGCCGATCATTTTCATCTTTGGCAAACTTACTTGGCCGCGGTGGCTTATGTGTACGTTCAAGGTTTAGCGCTTTTGGTAGCTCTCCCGTTGATGTCATAGATTCAGCCCGCCCACAAGCCATGCACAGTGCAAATCCAGTCCCACTCATTCCCGAGCTATAATGAAACACTTTACCTTGATGATCAGTAATCATATAACCTAATTCAGAGACAGGTAAAGGTACAGGGCCCCCCTTAGCACTTACCCAAGCAGGTTGCACTGGAACATAGGTTTGATGCGCAATGTTGTTAGTCGGCTCAATATAATAATCAGTCACAAAACCAGTGGGTTGGATAACTTTTTTCCTGTACTCATTATCTATAGGGATAACTTTTCCACACATTACATTACTGCACGTTAATGACTCGAGGTTAACTTGTTTATTCAGATTAGACTCATACCCTGTCTGACCACAGTGAGGACAACGCCATGCAAGATCAAATTTCTGGACATCTCTTGAGCCTTCAACATGAACATTTTGCCAATTCAAAGAAATTCCAGCAGAACGATGAACTCTACCGTCAATGACGATTTCCGAACCTGGTGCATATTCCCGAATAGCTACAGACAAGTTTCGAGAAGGGAGGCCACGGTTAATTGACACATTGTCTTCACGCTCAAGCTTATTCTTGTTCTTTTTGAATTTTTTCTCACGAATATAATCAGCTACGTTGTCCGTATCTATACTTACAACATCGGTAGGGAAGCCATAACCGGGTAGAAATGCTTTTGTTGCCAAGTCCCTTAGCAGATACTCTCTACATAAGCGAGACTTCTCGTTGTCGAGCTTATGAGCATATGGGCCATTTGGAGCCGTATCATTAAGCTCTGTCTGAATATATTTATATTCCCCAACCCACTTTTCACTGAGTTCTAGAATTTTTTTAGCAGTCTGCTTTACTAAAATGTCAGGCGACACTCCCGACAGAGCAGTCCCCTTAACTAACTTTTTGACACCATCAAGATATGAATTTTCAAGACTCATAACCCAAAGAGCAAAACGTTCCGCAACTGACTTAACCCCAATGTCAGGTAGATAAAACCATTCAAGATTCAGGTTAATCTTCTCTTTATCTGTTGGGCCTATAACATCGACCAGATAGCGTCCTAATAAGTAGGAGTTCACATGACGCTGCACAAGTTTCTTAGAACTAAATTCAACATGCGGTGCAGGGATGGATGTGGTGAATGCCCATTTAGGGTTATTAAAGACTAATGTGTCATGAGGATTATTCTTGCATATCGTATAGCTGAGAGCTCTAGACTCTTTTGAACGGCCAGCACGCCCCGCTCGTTGAAGAAAGTTAGCCGGATGCGGTGGCACATTATTCATTACAACAGCAGTAATACCACCAATATCAACCCCCATTTCCATAGTTGTTGAGCAGTTGAGAACGTTCTTCCTACCACTCTTGAACTTCTCTTCGTAGTCTGCCAAGCGCTCTGCCGATTGCTGCGCCGAATGTTCAGCAGTTGCGTAATAAAAACCACCTTCCACGGTTCTATCGTTGATATCCGTCCATACATTCTGCTCTCTAAGTGAACGAATTTCCTGCGATTCCTCAATATCAGCACGTATTGATTGGAGCGACTCGTCATACCCTCGATCGCTACCTTCAAACTTCCAAATTGGTGGAAGGTTAACGCGAGTACACTGATAGTCTGAATAGTTACCATTCGCTGGAATGTATGGTGTTAAGCCTCTAAAGGTTGTATCCAACACCTTATTTGTAACTGGGCAAATAAACCCTTCAGTTAACAAAGCAAAACTAACTTCTCTCAAATCAAGGCTATATTGTTTGTCTGAAGTTGAATCTCTAAGAATTTGCAATTTGGTTAACGTCTTCCAAGCATCCTGCAACCACCCGTTAATTAACTGCTCTCCTTCCGTTTTTTCTATATCGATACCCGTTGCTACACGCAACAGCGTGATCAATCTTTGTTGAATTTTTCTACCTTTATTTATCTGAGGCCACTTCTTAATGCGGCTCTCTTCTTCTTCTTTTGAATCTGGAGCTATGAGGGTTTTCGGTGCAAAGTGCATCCCGATCCAACGTCCCCACTCCCTATCTATGTTCACGTATGTATTTTCACGAACAAAGAAGTCAAGGCAGACTTTTAGGTAGTCTTTCCAGTCAGACAGAGTCAAACCACCTTTCTCTTTCCATTGCTCCGGAGCTTTACTTAGTTTTTCAACTTCTGGATAAACAAACCTTATCAATCCTTGTGTTTCAAGGTTGTTTTTAAACTTCGGTCTCCTAGCAAGTTCTCTTGTCAATAACATGTTAGCGAGCTTTAAAGAGCCAGTGGTTACGTCAAACACCTCAGGAGACAGTCTCTTATTCTCTGTCAAAATTGAGTTCTGTAAATCCTTATCCATGCTAATTCTATCGGCTAATTCCTTCCAAGAAATCGCTTTTGGAGAATACCTTGACGCTCCTTTCTCGAGTGCTGAAAGGTATTGAATTAGCGCTTCAGCAACTTGTGGTTTCCTCTTCCCTGCAATAAGGATAAATTCTTCGATATCCTCAACCGTTGAATCCTCGATATATGGACGAACGATATCTAACAACTCATCATCGATCGCAAGTTCCTCTTCAACGTGCTTCCTTAACTCCTTGAAAACTAAACCGCGTAGTCGAGAACGTTCCGCTTCCTGCTGCATTTGAACTGACATTTTCGCAGTGCCCTGGCGGCTGTCAGTAAAAGTAATAAGGCGACGACCTCGCCCTGGAGCATCTAATGGTCCGTAGCCAGTGTCTTTATCTTTTTCGATATCGGGGCAATACTCCAAAACGGTTGGTACAGCGGTTGTTGTATAAAATGGAGCTCCTAATAAGCCTCGTCGTAATGCTTTAGCATGTTGTCCTCTACCTGAGAATCCACATTTGCTACACTGCTCTCCGTCATCGAGATATTTAGCTAACCGTATACTGCCCGACTTAACACTCGCTTCTTTGCCATCGTGGTCATAAATAGTTTCAAAAAACATATTTTCTTGGTTTTCAGTAGCTGAGAGAACCAGCATACTATCGCTAGCTTTAAGCGCGCTATATTGGTCTGTTCTTTCCTCATCTATGTGTTTTTCTCCCTCTTCTAAGAGAGAAAACTCATCACTTACCTTACCTGTCCATTGAGTAAGTACCCCGCTCTTATCTACACCTAACAAGTGCGGTTCATTACACTCGCTACAAAATGACAGCTCTAGTACCGGCGCACCACAGTCACATTTCTGTCTTTGCTCACTAAGCACCTGACCAAACTGCCAATCTCGATTGAGATGGGTGCCTGACTTTTCAGAGCAATTGGGGTCAATACAAGCCCAAAGTCCGTTTAAAGTTCGTTGAAAGTAATGAGCTCTCAATTTAAGGAAGGGTTGTGCATTTCTATCGTATGACTCTTTCGTTCCAGTGCATATATCTAACCAACGATACAATTCATTATCGGTCAAATTGATTGGACTTAAACTACTGGCTAACTCAGAAAAGAGTAGCGGACTAGAGTCGTTGGTCGTAAACGCAGATCTTATCCTTTTCGCAATTTCAGATTCACATAACGCTCGATAGCGACTTGCCGAAACATAAGGGTCTTGGACATCTTTTTTGTTTTCAGGCAACTCTCCGTCAGGGTCAATGCTCTCTAGGACTGAGATATCTTTGTTATTAAATGGGTAATCAGGAAGTTTCGGTACTGCTCGCTTACCACCAATAACATCAACTTGAGCCTCACTTACACCAGCAAGCTCAGCTAAATACGTTCTAAGTTGTGATTCAGCCTCTGATCCAGCGATTGTTGCCGATGTAGCCACAAAACGTACATTTTCCGGTTCTACTTCAAACGCCTGCATTACCCTGCGAAGTTGCAACGCAAGTTCAGCAGCTTGAGAACCCACGTAAGTATGCGCTTCATCTAAAACAATCCACCTTAATTTTCCTTTCGATTGTTCGATAATAGGAGCATCAGCTTGTCTCACCAACATATACTCAAGCATTGTTCCATTCGTGACCAAAATTGGAGCTGGGTTATCGCGCATTAGATTACGTGACAACACTTCTTGCGGCTGCTTGATCTGTATTTGACTCTGGCTAGCGCTTGGGTCATTGGGAGTATTGCCATTAAACAAGCAAAAGCGGATATCACCTTCAAAATGTTGCGTCCAAGCGTTTAGACGCTCTTTCTGTGAATTGATTAATGCATTTAAAGGGTAAAGGAATAGCGCTCTTACGCCTTTTAGTGCTTTCCCCTCGGTTTTTACTTCCCGCACCAAGTCTTCAAGGACAGGAACCATAAAACACTCGGTTTTCCCCGAACCTGTACCACTGGTAATAATTCTAGATTTAGGCTCTGGGTTGAGTAAGTCTCGCCATGCCGCAAGCTGGTGCTTGAATGGAGACCACTTAGCTTTAAATGCATACCTTCCGTTAATATCATCGTCTAATGCTGTTACTAGCTCCTTTGAAAGCAGTCCTTCTGAGACCAGATCGCTCATTTGAACTTTACTTTCTTCCCAGGCAAAGGTTTGCTCAAAAACAGGGCCATGAACAAAGGGCTCAACTGTTTCAAATCGTTCGCTTAGGTGGTTACGCAATGAGGGGTTGCTGATACCGAGAACACTCAATGTTGACTCTTTCGCACGATTGTTTGCTTGTTGTTTTAATGTTGAAAAATAGCCTTTCATTTTCTCTCACCAGCCATAATACAAAGTAATAATTTATACATAGGAACAAACCACTGACGGTCAAACTCAATGAGCTGGCGAAGAAAAAACTCATTCGCAGGCTCATCGCTAATACCAATTTCGGAAAGCGTTGTTTTTTGTAAAACCAGAGCTGATGCATACAATGGAAAGTACAACACCGCCTTTTGAAAACCTTTACCATCGGGGATAGAAAATGTCACAAGGTCTTGGTAATGGTCGAGACACCACTCTTCTATATCGTTTGAAAACATCGTCGGCCAGCGTCGGTCACTAGTGTGTAAGCTTCTAACTTCCGATACTGAATGAGCCGAGAAGTACTGTAGTACGCCTCTGAGATTCTCTTGAGGGATAATTGCTTTATCAAGAACCAAATGTCTGCAATCAGATTCGAAAACAGGGCATATTTGCGATATATCGTCTAGCTTCTGGTTAATTAGCTTCGTGACAATCCTTTCTGGGTAACCGTCATCACGAATTCCTTGAATGAAATTTTGAGAAACGCGCTTCCAAGCAATGATCGGTATTAGCTCCCACATTACGTTGAACTCAGACTGCAACCTACTCATCATAGGAATAGGGTTGTCAAACCGAAATGCCAGTGCTGCCAATACGTCCTGCCTTTTTACTACTGACTTCCAGATTTCAAACGTTGCTAGCGGCAAATAGCCAAATCTTGTTTCAAGGTCAGTAAGAAATGTCCAGCCACTATGCTCAAAATCCACAACCATTTGCCCCAACACTTCATCTATAGCATTAGGATTGACATGACAAACTGTTGTGGCTTTCTGTAAGCTTCGGACATCGTTTCGGTTCTCAGTATTTTTACTTCCGGGAACAAATCTAGCTCGAAATGCTACTTCAGAATCAGGTGATGGTACGATTAGAGATGGATTTTCAGGAGACGAAGAAAGCTCAAAAATACCAGTAGCTACACCTTGAGACTCTCTTTGGGTCAATGGTTTGGGGTGAACCGCTGGATTCGTAAGATCAATTAGCACTGGCTTAATCTTACCAAAATCCTTAATCGCACCTTCAAACTTGATGCATGAGTTTTCAAATTGAGTCATAGAAGAATAGCGTCCAATCTGAAATTGCACAGTCTTACATGCCCCGCTTATCTCAAGTCTGACTAGATCATCCAGGTTCCCATTTGTAGCCAATAGTTCTCGTACATTATGTCTAAATTCATACAAACTGATTTCTAGTGGCTGATCCTGAACCTTATATTCCCATAAGTAGTAAGCCTGTCGAGAACTGTTCGGAGAGCTAAGTTCAATCTTATAGCTGCACTGTTTTTTACCCAGCCTAGGAAACAACATAAGCCGACTACCCAGCAAGTCCGCCACTGTCAGTAACTGGGGCAGTTTATTGCTATCCTTGTCGTAAGCTAAAACACCCGTTGAAGGAAAAGGCACGCTTACCACAACCGGAGCAGCCATTAAATTGGTCGTTATTTCTAACAAAAGCTCACGAGGAGGCATACCTAAAGCTGATATGATCTCTAGGCATTTACCATACTCTGTTGAACGAGCGACTACATCAACTGCAGCATTCAATACCTTAACGGTAAATCGGTTCATGCAATGGAGTTCAATATTCCCTCTGTCTGCGTTTTCGGAAGAGCTTAACCTGATCTCAAATGACTTGGGCAAAATCGCTAATCTCTTTTGAAAAAGCGTGTGACCTTTAGTGGACTTTACTTTTATACTTTGTAAACCAAAAATGCTTGCCTTATGTCCCCCACCCACGGGCTCACCTGCCACTACAACCTGAGAGCAAATGTCCTGCGTAGTAATTTTGGGTAACCCCAGATAAACTGGCTGGCCTTTTTCGGTACTAAACGGAAGTATTTTTCCATCTATTCTGACATCATCATACTGAGTGTTGTTCGCTGAGGTCTTTATCAGGTAACGATCTATTTCAAGCCCATTATCCACAGAGACTTTCAACGTACCGCTAAATGTGCCTACGGTATAACCATAGTCTGTCTTAATATTTGCATCTTTAGCTTCTGATTCATCTAGTACCGCATTTGGTGGACATAACACGGTCAACGACTCCGCTCGAGTACTAATGCTACCTGTACCAACAAACATCATTTTTTCATCGATGCAACATAGTACTACCGGTACCTCACCAATCATTATTTCCGAATTAGATATTTCTTCTCTATGAAGTAACTTACCTGCCTGAAGTACAATTAGGTACAGCGTTTGTTTTGGGTCAACTCGATTGAAACGACAAGACGTGGACCTTAAAACGACGCTACACTTGCCAGTATCACTATGAATATGACCAACGCCGATTTCCGCAATTGGCGTACAACCTTCATAAATAAATAGCTCTACACGACTAGTAACCGTATCTTCACGCCTAAAAGGCATATCTACTATTTTGGCGAGCTTGATCTGGGTGACAAACTGGAATTCTGATGTATTAGCGAGCCATTGCTGGCATGTAATCCTCTTATCTGCTTGTTTTTTATTTCGATGTTGTTGTGATGCAGATGAAAGCAAACCAGACAAAAATTCGTTACCAGCATTGCCGTCCAATGGGATAGGAAACAGTTCACGCCAACCGCCAGCGTTATCATCCAGATATGCAGCTGGATTGTTCTGTTCATCCAAATCGTAGTCTTCAGTTAGACGCAATAACAACTCAGTCATTCGAGTAATTAAGTTAACTGTGGTCTCTTGTTTAAATGCCTCGGGTAAAGAGTCCATACACTCGGTCACTAATTCTACTGGCGAATATCCAAAGTCTTTTGCATCTTCATAAGACTTTAATATGCGTTTGAATATTGCCTGAAAGCGGCTACCCTCACTGGCAAGGAGCCCATAAGGAAGACCGCCCTCTTTAAACAAAGAACCAAGATAGCTGTTTCTCTCGTCTTGATATTGGCTAATAGGACGTCCCCAGTACGCTTTTAACCCGCGCTCAACGACATTCTGTCTACTGTTAGCATCGAGTTCATAGCCTAATGACTCCCAAATCCCAAACCAAGTCCAGCCCCCCATGTAAAAGCGACGATACCATTCTGAACAAAAAATTGAGAAAGCAGCGCACCAATTTTTGCTTGATTGAGGTTTACCTATCCGTCTTAGAATACCGCGCAACTCGATATATTCCGATTCTGTAACGTGATATTGGTAAAGTGGTTGCCCACTTGGTAATGACAACTCGTTTCTATGCAAAAGCCTCGTCAACCAATCATCGATAGTGATAGGCAATATCGAATTACTTGTTGCATCGATACGCCCCTCCACTGGAGGAATATTCAAATCCATTTTTTACCCAGCCTTTGTATTGAAATGGAAGTTCTATGTTTTTATTGTGTATTCACATGATATCAATAAAAACAACGCTCTCTAACGTTCCAAATCACACATTTGTATGTCACTTGTCACATAACAATCAACAACTTCAAATGTGTGCGTTATCGATAGATAGCTTTTGAGTAGAAAACTAAGACAAGTTACATGCCAAAACTTATCCCGTTGTATTTATTGAAATTAGTACAAGGTTACCGAGAAAAGCCGCAAGAAAGATTACTAATGGTAACTGATATTACATTGAGAGAGTAAAATGGAGTGTGTGAAGACATCGCTAGCGCCTAAAGGGAACAACATTACTCATGTCAACAGAAGGTGGGGTTGTTTCCGTGATTTGCTGGACGTATTCAAGCAATCGCTCGATTGGGATGAAGCGCTGCTTCTTGTTGTTCACTTTGATGCTTTTGGTTTGAGAGTTGATATAGTTAGAAATCTCAAATGCCAGCGGCTGGCTTAAGCGATCGAGATTTCTATCCTCTAAGGTTTGCGTGACCCATTGGGCAGCGTCGGCTATATGGCCGTTAACACTCAGGTCGGTGTTTTTTATCCAGTAAGGTGTGAACTCAATGTCATTGAGCTTGGATAGCAGTGTGGCGATGTCGTAATGGCTGAATAAACCGCTCGCTTCCAAGGCTTCAACAAAGGCAAACTGCCATTCTATTTTTAACCGTTCAGCGAGTTCGTCGGGCGTGAAAATCATTCGATTAAGCGGAATAAAATAGGTGAAGCGACTGCTGGCTTCACAAACGATCAGGGTTTTCTCTACTGACCTATAACGGTTTTCAATCAGGTGCACCTGCCAGCTCATGGTAGCGGCATCCGAGTTGAGTTTATTAACCCCGGCTTGTTTACCCGCTTCTACTGGCATACGCTTAAAATCGGCTTTGAGCCATTTGTTTAGCGCATTGGTAGCGCTGAGTTGGAGCTGCATACAAACCTAACCTTTGA
Organism: Vibrio sp. Vb1574; assembly: GCF_033338675.1. Classification (NCBI taxonomy): domain Bacteria; kingdom Pseudomonadati; phylum Pseudomonadota; class Gammaproteobacteria; order Vibrionales; family Vibrionaceae; genus Vibrio; species Vibrio sp. Vb1574. Next base: position 13,725 of record NZ_JAWOTC010000027.1, on the reverse strand, counting down.
TCAAAAAAGAGGCATCCGAAGACACCTCTGAAATTTATAGTTGGCCTGAGAAGGCTTTCTGGGAAATTGAGTCGAAACTTCTATTACCTAACGTCTCAAATTCCTCACGGTTATATCTCGAACTTTCTATCTTTTTAGCAATTTCTACGTACTTGTTTTGCATAGCTAGTGGAAATACAGGCACTGGCATAGCCTTTACGATTCCCATATTTAACCCTGCCATGATGGCGCCTTTTGTATTTTTTTCTAAATAGCGCCTTGCTATAGGATGGTATAAAAAGTACGAATGTAAAAACTCAGGCAAGCATTTGCTTTTATCTAGAGTGATGCAACATAAATGTTTGGTGTTTATAGCCACTGGGATATCCTCTGGAACCACCGCACACCTACCACAAGTCCCCATAATTGTAATAAGGACATCGCCTGGTAATACAGTATACCGACTAAGTTCTGAATACTTATCTTGAGAGATAAAACGTTCTTTCCCCCATTCAAAACGATTCTTTACTGCGTTATCGATACCTAAAACCGACACACCAGACTCAGTGAATTCACTATGTAATAATTGGCTACCAAAAGGACCTGTACGCATGCTCCCTTTTCGATCTTCAGCTAACTTTTCAACGGTAGATTCACCTACACCGCTAACATCACCAAACATATCCAAGAACACGCTGCGTAAAAACTCGTCGGCAAGTTCAATGGCTTGTTTGCGTTTCTGGCGAATAGCATCGGCCTTATCCAAAATGGCAGCGATGCGTTTTTGTTCGTCTAGTGGTGGTAGTGGGATTTCTAGTTGTTTTAAAAATGGAGTTCCAACGCGCTTTTGACCAGCAGCACCAGCCATGGCATTTGTTCCTAAAAACCTGAAAGCATCGTTCCAGAGTAAGTAGAACAAGTATGTAGGATCCAACTTCTCTAAATCGGCTCGCACTACATGAAACTCTGTAGACCCAAAACCTACTTGGTTTTTAATTTGGTAAGGTCTTAGACTCTTACCATTTTCAAAACAAGGCGTGATCTTAGCTAAAAGTACATCACCACGTTCGAAATAGGTGAAGCCCTTTTTGGTATTTTTAAGAACTTTGGGCTCTTCCCCCAAAAGTAACCCCTCTTCAGAAGCCGATGCCATCGCAACAAATGAAACAATCTGGTCTTCATCAATATCTTTAGGACACCGAGGGTTTACTTCCGCTACCTCAGTCAGTTTAACTAAAGGCCAACTCATAACATCGACTCCAGATCATTTAAGTCAGCCAAAATCTCATTTTCTAACGCTTTAAGTTTACTTAGAATCACTTTTGGTTCTTCGTAGCTTTCTTGCTCGTACACCACTTCTTTATAGCGGTTGATCGACAAGTCGTATTTGTTCGCTTTGATGTCATCTTTCGCAACCAAGAAGGCCTTTTGAGTTTTGTCTGACCATTGTTCAGTAGACTGACCTTCGGCTACCGCCGCTTGGTAAGCTTTGTACTGCTTAACCAAATCCGGCAGGTCGTTGTCTTTAATTGGAGTACGTTTATCATCGAGCGATTTACCATCGGCCTGAACATCGTAGAACCAAACGTTATTGGTGCTGCCACCTTTGGTGAAAATCAGAATCGCCGTAGAAACGCCCGCATAAGGCTTAAATACACCGCTTGGTAGTGAGATCACCGCCTCTAGCTGGTTATCTTCCACTAGGTGTTTGCGCAGGGTTTGGTGCGCTTTGGAGCTACCAAATAACACGCCATCAGGCACGATGGTAGCACTGCGGCCACCCACTTTCAGCATACGTTGAATCAATGCAACAAACAGCAGCTCGGTCTTTTTGGTTTTGACGACTTTTAGAATCGCGGGGTCAACATCTTCTTCATCTAAGCTGCCCTTAAACGGTGGGTTGGCGAGGATGATATCAAACCCGTTTTTCGCTTCATCAGGAAAACGCTCAATAAAACTTTGGCTTAGAGTATCTTGGTAGTGAATGTCTGGCTGTTTTACACCGTGCATCACCAAGTTCATTGCCGCAACACGTAGCATGGTAGAGTCAAAATCAAAGCCGTGGAACATGTCGTAATCGATATGAGCACGGTTTTCTAGCAAGTCTCCTGCATATAAGTGATTAAACACAGGGTTGCCATGCACATCTAAAACAGGCTTACCTTCAGTGTCAAACGCTTGCTCTTTCTCTAAGCCTTCAGGTGATGAATACTTTTCTAGCAGGTATTCGTAGGTCGATGATAAGAAACCACCCGTACCACAAGCAGGGTCGCACACTCGGTGAGTTTCTTCCACATCCAGCATTTCAATCATAGCGCGAATAATGTGGCGCGGCGTACGGAACTGACCGTTGATACCTGCGGTGGTTAGTTTTGACAGCAGGTATTCGTACAAGTCACCTTTTACGTCTTTGTTTTCTAGTGGCAGTTCGCTCACCAACTCAACCGCTTTAACCAATAGCGATTGCTTTTGGATCATTAGCTGCGCATCTTTCATAAACTCAGCAAAAAGGGTGTCGTCACTGGTGAGCTCTTTGAAGAATGGAAACAACTCATCTTTTACCAATGGGTACAACTGCTCTGCACCAAGGTGACGGAAGTTCTCCCAACGGATGTGCTGCTTGTCCTTCTCTTTATCTTCACTGACAGGAAAACGACGATTAAAAGGTTTGCCTGTACGAGCACTGCGCTTTTCATCGTTACGCTCATTCATATCTAGCATACGGGCATACATTAAATAGGTAATTTGCTCAACTACGGTTAACGGGTTGGTGATCCCGCCCGTCCAAAACTCTTCCCATAGTTTGTCAATTTGGCTCTTTAATGCGCCTGATGTGATCATTTTATATTCTCTTTAATTCCACGCTAGCTGCTCGCGTAAAATACAGCGAGCCAGCGATATTTCTAATTGGTTGTAGTGTACTTAGCTGAGTGCGAGAGCCAAAGGGTTAATTCACCACTTTCTCGACACTTGATTGTTTCTCACCCAAATGCACGCTAAAGCGGCGCACGAACTGTTCCACCACGTCCGCTTGCGCTTGGATTGGGAACACTCCATCTAAACCGGCATCATCGATTTGATTGAATGGTGCGTCGTACAACTGCTCAATATCGACACTGCCATATCGGCAAAGGTGATTTTTTAGCATGCCGATAAATCGTTGTTGTCTTGAGTTAAGGTGCGTATGTACTTGCTGCACAAAGGCCGTGAACTCTTTCTCAATAGCTTTAGCGTCCATTCCAACGATGGTACGTAAGATTTGATCGAGCCCTGCTGTCGATTCGGGGAAGAACTCTTTCAAGATTTCCAGATCGACACTTGGGTTTTGGGTATGTACAAGCGCATTGAGCGTATCTAAATCCGCTTCTGTTACCGATTGCCCCGCACGTATTTTCTGCAACACTTCGTTAGATTCAAACAGGGGTGAAAGCGTTTTTTCGACTTCCTGCTTATAGATCTGGTAGTCCACCGTCACAATATCGGTTTTCACTTCTTCAGTGCGATATTCAGCGGCTTCTTCTTTTACGTCCAATACTGGTGTTGGCTTAGGTGGCGGTGTCGCGCCTTTATCACGCAAATGAATAACCGTTCGAAGCTCGCTTCGGCATGTTTCTAAAACATTATGGTCAGCATCGTTCCAAAAGTTTGGCTGCTGCACCTGCTTGATAGAATTGGCCTTGCTGCGCACTTCGTTAAGGTGCATAGAAAGTGTGGTGACCTTTTCCATAATAGGCATCGCAGCAATATCTACCTTGGAAGGCTGCTTGAGTTTGATGAGCTCTAACTCTAAGAATTGGAGATCAAGACGCAAAGCTTCACTCTCGCCAGTAATCGGCTTCCATTGCATTAAAGGTGCCATAGTGGATCGCAGTAACTCTTTGGTGTCTGGTGCCATTTGATGCAGAGTTTTCTCATCACTTAACTGCGCTTTGATTTGCCAGCTTTCACGCACCTCGATGGTTTTGTCGTTAAGCGAATCAATATCGGCTTTAATCTGCGGGATCACCGAATCGAAGATATCCATTTCTGCTCGTTTGAGCGCCTCATCAGCCAAATTTAGCCGCGCTTCAAATACCTTTTGCGCGAGAGACTTACCTTTTGCACCTTCGTCTTCTTCTGGGTTCATTTTGAAGTATTCAAAGTTGTTCCAGTGGTCAAAAATTAAGAAATGCTTTTTATCTAAACCGGGACCGTATAGGTTTTCACACAAACGGGTGCCACGACCGACCATTTGCCAAAACTTCACTTTCGATTTGATTGGTTTAGCAAACACGAGGTTGATACATTCTGGTACATCAATCCCTGTATCGAGCATGTCTACAGAAACCGCAATGGTGATCTCTTCTTTGTTGCCTTCAGCACTTTTGAAATTGTCGATCAATTCATCCGCACGTTCGTATTTGGAGTGGATGACTCGGCAAAAGTTACCGCCAAGATCGGGGTACATTTCTCCAAACAAGTCCGCGATGAGTTCTGCGTGTTTTATGCTGCGGGCAAAGATGATCGATTTACCCGGTAATTGGTTATCGGCATCTTTAAGACCGCGCTCCATCAGGTTACGGATGATCTGGCGGTTGGTATCTTTATTAAAGATCGCTTTATCGACCAGCTTTGAATCAAAATCGAGATCATTCGGGTCGATACCTTGATCCTCAAGCTCTGCTATCTGCTCATCAGTTAGCTCATTGCCTTTAATGCCATCACGTAAGAACTTGGTGGTATGGGAAACGACTTTGAAAGGAACAAGGTTACCCTCTTCTATCGCTTGCTCTAGCGGATAGTTCGCTGTTGGCATTTTGTAGTCACAACCAAACAACTGGCTGGTTGAACGGGAGATCATCTCAACTGGCGTTGCCGTCAAACCCACTTGCAGCGCATCAAAATACTTAAACAGCTCGCCATACTTGTTGTAGATGGAACGGTGCGATTCGTCGGCGATAATAAGGTCGAAGTGACCAACATCGAACTCTTCGAAGGTTTGCATCATACCTGGATAAGTCGCGATCACGATACGCGCTTTACTCGCGAGATCTTTTTTACTTTTTCCTTTAACGAATAGCGGCTCTTTGGTGAATTCATTAAATGCGTTTGCCGCTTGTTTGCGTAGCTCTTTACGGTCACATAAGAACAGCACTCGCTTTGCCCAACCAGCGTCAAGTAAACGCTTGGTCAGCGCAATAGAAACACGAGTCTTACCCGTACCTGTTGCTTGTACTATCAGAGCTTTGCGGTGTTTGTCGCTAAATCGTTCACACACACGAGTGATCGACTCCATTTGATAGAGTCGACCTGCGACTTCTGTATCAATCGGTGTGCTGTTGAGATCTTTCTTCAGCGCACGCTGCTGGATAAGGTATTGCAGGCTGTCTTTAGAGTAGTAACCAAACAGTTTGCGTGGTACGTAGCCCTGAGCATCATCCCATAGCCAGATGTCGTAGCCATTGGTATAGAAAATTACTGGACGTTGGCCGGTCTGTTTTTCTAACGCATCGGCGTAAATTTTGGCCTGCTCCTGCCCTGCTCTCGCATCCACTCGGGTTTTCTTAGCTTCAATAACTGCCAGTGGTTTGCCGTTGTCATCCCAAAGTACGTAATCACAACGACCTTTGCCTGATTGGGTCGGCTGACCATCCACTTCGTACTCTTTTGATACTTGTTCGGTACTCACCTCTGCGAGTGCAACGTCCCAGCCTTCACTTCTCAGCTCCGAATCGATTAGACGTTTACGAGTTTCCGCTTCGTTAAAGTCAAAGCTGTTTTTCAACTTGAGGGTATTGCGCTTTAGCTTGTCAGCTTTAGTTTGGTCAACTTCCAACTTGAGCTTACTGGCAGCCTGCTGGGCCAACAACTGAGCTGCTTTAGCCTCTTCAAGTTCTTTTAACGCCTGCGTAAGCTGCTCACTGTTCTGGGCGAGTTTTTGCTGTAGCTGTTTGTTTTTACGTTTGAATTCAGCTTTAGACTCACCTTCTAAAGGTGCATTATCGGGTTGTGTATAGAGAGGGCATTCTTCTTGTGAGCCATCTCCATAGGCAATGAAAAGCCAACAACCGATCAGATAGGATTCTTTGAGTAACCAGAGCGCGTCATGCTGATTGACATATCCGTCATGGGCGGCTTTGTTTCCGCCTTTGCGCACGGCATGAAACTTATCGAGAATATCTTTATGAACAATGGCGGTAAACGAAGCACTCGTCAGCTTGTCGTGAACCGACGCATTCGGTAAAACAGGTAAACGTAGCTCTCGGTAAAGATAGCCAACGATTTTTTCGACATAGCAACGGAGCTTAACCATCGAGCTTTGAGGATCAGTCACTGCATAAGCTTCAGCAAACGCGCCCAATTCAGCCAGTTCTGGCCAGTCTTTTCTTAGATGTTCAAAGTTCACTGACGTTTTCACTCTTATTGTACTCCTGACCTCAATGAGCAATGGGTATGCCAACCCTGTTTTAGCCTACTTGCTATTCTTCAATACCTAATTTTGTCATCCAACCGCTTAACGTTTGATGACTATTAAGCCCTAGCGCTTCTGCCGCTTTAGATTTATTTCCACGACAATACTCCAAAGCTGAGTTAACCGCATCTTTCTTAATATTATCAATGTATTGCTGTATATCTCCGGGAACCGAAAATGCGCTCGCTCCAGATTGGTTCGTACCAGCACTTAATACCGAAGCTTGGAGATCTTGAGATGAAATAGTATTCGATTCAGACCATAAAACCGCTCTATTTAATGTATTCCAAAGCTCCCTTATATTTCCAGGCCATGGGTAGGACTGTGCAAATTTTATTGCATCCTCGGAAATTTTCTTACTTTCGAACAGAGGGTGTTTTTCAGCCTGTTGATTGATATCGCTCATTAGTGTTGAGATGAGCTCTGGAATGTCTCCTGCTCTTGCTCTAAGCGGTGGCATTTCAATAACTCCGACGGCGAGTCGGTAGAACAAGTCTTCACGAAAGGCTCCTTGCGATGTCATCTGAAACAAATCTTGGTGCGTGGCCGCAATAATGCGAACATCAACAACCTTAGATTTAACGTCACCGACTCTCGTAATTTCTTTTTGTTGCAACACTCTAAGTAATTTAACTTGGACATTGAGTGGCAGCTCGCCCACTTCATCAAGGAATAAGGTGCCGCCATTTGCCTGTTCAAATAGCCCTGAATGATCTTTATCCGCTCCAGTAAACGCCCCTTTGACGTGACCAAAGAGAATTGAGTCAACCAAGTTCTCTGGTAAAGCACCGCAGTTAACCGCCCTGAATGGCTTTTCAAAGCGAGGACTTGCATTATGAATTGCTGTTGCCATGACTTCTTTGCCTGATCCACTTTCACCAAGCACAAGTGCAGGTAAATCAGATAATGCGAGTCTGTGAGCTTTTTTCACTAGACGCTGCATGATTTTCGATTTTGCTGTTATAGCTTCAAAAGCGGGGTTTAATTTAGGACTGTCTGAAGTAAGTGACTGTATGGCTACGGTAGACGCTTTGGTGTATTCAGTTGCGAAATCGACAGGTATATCAACTTCAATTAACTCACCTTTGGGTGATGTTTGAAGTAACTGGCATTTCCCAATGCTCTTACCGAGCAAGACAGAAACAACAGCCATTGCTGGCGTTCCAGAAGTGAGGTTAAGATAAACTTGTTCAGAGTTAGAGGAAGCTTCACTCAGTTGTTTTTGCATCACCCGGGTTATAGATGAATAGTCTATTGGTGATGCCAATCGAACGCGTTGGATAGTCACTGAGGTCTTGGAGCGCCCTGCATAAGCTAGCTTTCTCTCCAACCACTCTTGATAGTCGTGCCATTCATCTTCCCATGTACTGGCAAGGATAATAATGCTATCTAGAGTTTTTCCGCTAAGAGCGATCGTTGCAATTGAAGCAGGCTTATCCTGCTTCATTTGATCAAGATCTGTCCTGCCAAGCCAACTGAGAAGGGTTACCATTTTTACGCCCGTAACTATTTTTACTTATGGCAATAGAGTTTACATCAATAGGTTGTTAGTTGATATTCAACTAAACACAATCGAGCAGTATGTCACAATGAATAAAATAGACGAACTGCGTGACATGAATCACATTTACGCACTTTATTCTGCTGTCACCCCAATTGTTACCCCCTCGGAATCTAGTTAGTGAAAATATCTTAACAATCATATATTTACACCTACATTTAAAGTCCCTCTTAAATGCTTTGTTAGCAGACTATTCAGTCTTGCGCACGTTCATACATATCTAGCAAGTCAAATGGAGCAAGGTTTTTACCTAATTCCGTTAGAGTTAATTGTTTTTCATTGGGTAAATTTTGAAACTTTAATTCAAAGCGTAAATCGACTTTAGTAAAAAGTAACTTTTTGATCTCATTTACTCTTAACTTTGTTAATGGATATTCTTCTTTTTCAGAATTTTCAACCAATAAGAATAACTTCATCAAAGTACCTAACTCATGAAGTGAACACTGATACAAAGAGTTTTTATATAAGTACCCAATACTTATCGATAGATCCGTCTCAACTTGCTTAACCTTTTGGATTAAGTCATCACTTACAGATTGCATTTTTGATGATGCAATACATTGACTATTCTTACTTTCATACTCGATTAATGATTTGTTTACCGCATTGAGCATAAGCTCATCGGTAGCAGATGCTAAACGAGGTAATAGAAGAAAAAGTACTAGGATTATAATTTTTTTCATTCAGACACCTTACATCCGTAATGCACAGCTTTCCAAAACTGGCGTTCTTTATGACTAATCTTACCTCGTATCATTTGTAAACCTGCAATTGTACTGATTTGGTTTTTAGCATGGCGTTCTAATGCCCCAAAAGATCTAAAAAAGTACTCCCAGTTCGTTTGATATATACTCCAAGAAGTGGTGGCGACATCGTTAGACACTAGTTGAAATCCCAATGTTTTCTCTATAGGTCCGGCAGACGCTGGAGCTTTTACGGTTAAGCCACCAAAAATCACAGCCAAATGTCCCAAAGCTATAGCAACCCAACCATCATCAATCTTGGCATTCATTTCGTTTATAGCATTTAGCGCTTCTTGGCTTTCCTCATCAAATGTCAATCCAATTAATACTGGACACGGTTTGTTTTGCATTTCAAATACTCCTAGTAAAATCTAACTATAATTTTTTGGAGCGAGTTTTTTAAAAAAAATCAGAATATTTGCGTATCAGTTTTACTTATACTGAAAATGATAGATCTCATTGTTACTTGTTTTGGCTGCTAACGCCGCGTTAAGGGGTGAGCAACGCAGACCACCCAACCTAAACCATTGTGCCGTAATCACTCAAGCTGAATCAAACCCAAAATGCCGAGCGTTGGGAATCCCTCTTGAACGCTTTGTTATGTGAATTTTTCACGCGCCCAAAAGAGGTAAATGTTTACGCTGCTGATAGGTTAAAGCTAACTCTAAACAGGACTTGATTGCTGTTTCTGGTAACGCTTTCGATAAGGACAGAACTATTGCTCTGTTTCCCTGAAACACCAGTTCTTCACCATACAATTCTCGAAATGTATCGACTAACTTAGTTTGGCAATTAAAGAACAGGTAATAATTGTTAGGAGATTTCAGCTTCCAGTCCATTCTTAGCGGGCTGCCTGTTTTTACACTATAGCTAGGTTCACCCCACTTTAGAGTTTCATCGACTTCACCCAGCTCCAAATCAGATGCGATTTGAAAGACTAGATTTCGTAGTTCCTCTAGCCTAATACGAGCATTTTCCGGATATTCATCGAAGCGTTCTTTGACTACCTTGTTCACTGGAACCTCCTATTCACATAACGCCTTGTTAAGGTGTGAGGCGCGCAATACCGAAGCTTCCGCATACCACCTTAACCACTAAAACCAACGCATAGTAAAAATGCCACGCGTGCCGAATCACTCTTGAACAATTTGTTATGTACGTGCTAAAGGTACACCACTGACTCCACATTGTTGCCCTCAGGGTCAATCAAAAACGCAGCGTAGTAGTTTGGAGCATAGTTTTTTCGTAAACCAGGCTTACCGTTGCATTTACCACCTAAAGATAACCCCGCTTGATGAAACGCAGAAACTTGTAATTTGTTTGATGCAGAAAAAGCAATATGGCACTTAGAATTACTGACGCCTTTTTCAATTAGAAACCTTACATTTGGCTCGCTCGAAAGCCCAAAGCCAGCAGCATTTTCATCTGACCACTTGAGTTCAATACCCAATGGCTCTAGCACATTCTTGTAAAACACACGACATTCTTCGAATGCAACTACCTTAATTTCAAAATGATCTATCACTCTCGATCCTTTAGAGTTGGTTACAATTTTCCTTAAAGTACATAACGCTGCGTTAAGTAGTGAGCAACGCTACCACCTAACCTAGACCATTGCACCGTAAACACCAAAAATCGACTTGAACAAAAAATGCCGAGCGTTGCGAATCTGCCTTAAACGCTTTGTTAAGCTTCATCTTCAGAGAACCACATAACTACTTTTTGTTCCATAAAGGCTTTAAGGATAGACAGTGATTCTAGTGCATCAGACTTGGCCAAAAGCTCAGCTGACTCAAAGCGCCCATCGATCATCTTTTTTATAAGGGAGCCTGATTTGATGCCAGCTTTAGCATGCACATACGGGTTTCTAATTTTCCTTAGTACTTCCAGTGAAACGTAAAGTTCTTCACTTATAATGCTCTCGCGCAATGAGTTATCGATAATCTTTTTAAATGACGATTCTGCAATCGTATTTTGACCTCGCATTATGAATTCGCCAGATAGAGAGTGCTCGATAAACGCTTGAGCAAGGAGCACAACAGCCATGTAGTTTCCATTGACATAGCTATTAGCTACTTCATGCAACGCAAGTTGTGATTGCATACCACCGGTTAACAACTTATCACCTTGTGGTCCAAACAATTCATTTAACTCAACAAAACGTTCAATTCTATCGGCTTTATTATGTTCTTCGTCAGCAAGAAAACTCTCGATTCCTTGCTTTTTTAGTTCTTCGTAATCCATAGTTTCTCATTGAAGCTTAACGCCTTGTTAAGGTGTGAGGCACGCAATACCTAAGCTTCCGCATACCACCTTAATCACCAAACCTAACGCATGGTAAAAATGCCACGCGTGCCGAATCACTCTTGAACAATTTGTTATGCTCGTACTCAAAGAAATTGGAGAATTAAGCAAGTGACAAACGCTGGAAGCCCTGCAATAAAGAAAACCAAACCTGCCTGGAAGTTCATTCTATGCTGCTCTCGTTGGTCTTCTTCGAAATCATGACCTTCTACCATTTTGTAAACTTTATCTGTTCTAGAATCATCCATATGCGCTGTTTTACTATATACGCCACCTTCCCACATAAGCTTTGCTAAAACCCAGTTCACGATAACAACGAAGAACAGAAAGTCGACTGGCTGAGTAGTAGCAAAGAAGGGGACAAACTGAGCTAAGAAAATAACAATCAATGCTGCAACAAGATTGATTAGCACCACTTTCTTCAGTAAATTGAGCAAAATTCCCTCCTAGAGCATAACGCCCAATTAAGGTGTGAAGCACGCTACCACAACACTCAAATTGGACGCCGTAAACACTAAACTAAACCCAAACCAAAAATGCCAAGCGTGCTGAATCACTCTTAAATTGTTTGTTAGTTTTCAGTGAAATGGACGATTTTTGTATTTATCCCTAAAAATTCATAAGCAGCCGACGCTTTGTAAACTAAACCATTATCCCGACAAAAGAATAACTCGCAAAATGAAGCTAACCCTGCATGGGTCATGTCACTAAATGAAGCATTAAACCTAGCAGTTTTTTGCATCTTGGAGTCTCGATGAAACCCAATGAAATTCAGTTGATGATATATGGCATTTACTTTTTCTACTGTTGATTTCTCGCTACCAAAGTTAGCCTCATATTTTCGGAATTTTAGACCAAAAAAATCCTCCAATGATTCCGATTCAAGGCTGTGTTTTTCAAATTCACTTTGCAGTAACTGCCAGATTTGGTTTATTACGTTCGGACCCTTAATGTTGTTTAGCGTTTTGGGACCTACACCAAAATGACTTTCAAAGTCTCTCACTGCAGCAACACCAGCATTGTCCATTTGTTCACTGATTGTCGAATATTGTGCTTTGAGTACCTCAGGCAAACTCTCGACTAATTGCAGTTGCTCGGTTGTTATTAATGGGTTTTGCTTGAGTTCTTCCAACGATGATTGAAGCAACTCTGCTAACTCATCGGTTCCTTTTTCAAAAATATGACTGTATGACTCGTCTTTTCTCCCACCATAGAACTTTTGAAGCATGGCTGTTAAGCCATATCCATATTCAGGCTGCTGTTCGCGGTTAAGCAAGTAGTGCTCATAAAGCTTAAAAACATCAACTTGCTGAAGTTCAGCTTCTCCTGTAACACGATTATTTTTGGTTACTGGTACTAGATACTTAGCGCCGATATCACTTAGTACAGCAAGAAATGAATCTTCGTAGCCTTTAGATTTGTATATCTCATTTAATGACTCATAAGAAAACACTGGAGTAATACAATGCTCAGAAAGCAATTTTTTCACATTATGCGGATCTCCCTTAGTCATCAAATCTAAGATGTTGTGATCTAAATATGCTTTCAATTTTACCTCCGAACTATAGTGAAAACTAACGCCGCGTTAAGTAGTGAGCAACACTACCACTGAACCTAAACCTTGCCCCCGTAGACACGAAAGCTGATTAAAACCAAAAATGCCACGCGTTGCGAATCTGCCTTAAACGCTTTGTTAGTTGCACAATGCGCACTGAATTTTTTGTTTATTTTCAGTGACATATTCTATGTCATCTAAATAGGCTTGAAGATGACCTTGCTCTATATTTTCAGCAAAGGATTCATTGCCATTTTCGGCTTCACTACGCATGAAGGATACTAAAGCCTGCAATCGCTGAACCATAGCATCAGCTAATTGCTCTCTTTCTAAATAAGTTGCACCGTAACTATCACAGAACAACTTGGCTCTAGCCACCTGCTCTGAGATTGTGCCTAGCTTATCATTGCTGTCAGTTTTGAAAGGAGACCAACAATAAACCGAATATGCTAAATCCCATATTCTTGGTGCTGGGTGCGCCGTGTCGAAGTCAAACACACCAACAACTGTATTTTCGAATAGAGCAACATTGTATGGGGTAAAGTCACCATGACAGATAACCTCGAATGGTTCTCTCGGCTCTAACATCCATCGGTGTGCATTAACATCAATTTGCTCCAAGATTGAAACCGTTGAGTCATGTATTTTACGTAATAATTTACCCGCTGACATGAGTGCATCGTTTGTTGCGATTGCGCCAACTAGCGGATAATTGTAGGTCTTACCTGCGACAAAACTTAAGATTTCTTGGTTTTGCTTAACACCTAGAAACTTTGGGATTTCATCTACCTTTGCTCGCTCAAGATGCTTCAAAATAAGATGAATTGTAGAACTCCATGACTTAAGAGGTCGATAGACGACTTCACCATCTCGATATATTGCAGACTCTCTTCCGCCTGATAATTCTTCCACGATACCTCCCTGTGCAACTAACGCCTTGTTAAGGGGTGAGCAACGCAATACCGAAGTTGCCGCATACCACCCTAATCACTAACACCAACGCATAGTAAAAATGCCACGCGTTGCGAATCCCTCTTGAACAATTTGTTATGTGACTTGGATTCAAGTACGAAGTGCGACACCCCTGAAATTTAAAACAGTGAGATGTGCTATTCATAAATTTTACTCCCGC
>NZ_JAWOTC010000026.1:0-63070 GCF_033338675.1 Vibrio sp. Vb1574 | reverse complement strand
AACGCAAACTCTTTACCACCAGAAATCACTGAGTAGTTAGCCGGACCAGAGATTGGTAGGTAGTAAACCATATCAAGCTCGTAAGTGCCGCCCGCTGGCAAGTCTTTCCATGCTGGTAGAGAGAACGACACACGGTGCATTACGCCATCTAAGCCACCAATGTTGTTTGCTCGAGTATGTCCAGAAGCAATCACTTTCAAACCACCACCTGATTGGTCTTTCGCGTTGTCCGGCGCAGATACTGGGATATCGAATTGGAATTCAGTACCGCCAGGGATCGCTTGACCAGTGTTGTTCGTAAACGTGATTTTCGGGTTAATTGGGTAGTTTTGGTCGCCAACTTTGAAGCCGCCAACACTAACAGTAATGTCTACTGCTTCAGTTGGTGTTGGACCAGTAGCTACTTTGTTACCGTAAGGCGTCGCAGACTTAAACTTGTCGTAGATAGCTTTGGTCATAGTGTTACCCATGTGGTATTCACCATTACCCGCCGCACAAGCTTGTTCAGTTGCATCTACTGCCGTACGATTACCATTTGCATCCAGTACGTAACAGTTGTAGTCACCTGCTAGTTCCCAGAACATGATACCGCCGATCTCTTTATCGATAACGTAATCGGCTTTCACCTCGATAGAAGCTTTATCTTCCGTAGATAGGAATACGCTCTTCTCTGCGTTCCACAACCAAGGTGCCACAGCAACGCTATCGTAATGACGAGTATAAGTACCAACAAACTTATCTGAAGGATCGTTGACTGGGTCGAGACCGTAAGCAGCTGCGTAAGAGCCCCAAATACCGTTTTCTAGGTTCTTAGCATGCCACATTGGGTTAGAACCAGCGCCCATTTCGTTTCCTTTAGGGTCGGTATCATGCCACATGTTGTCGATACCAATAGCGCCGTGACCACAGTTGTTCTTCTCACCTTCACCTGTGCCCGGTTGGCACTCTGCTTGGTTTGGTAGTGCCGCTCGGCCCCAAAGGCCATTGTCGCCACCAGTAACACCTTGCCAACCACGGGTGTAGTAAGGAACACCAATGTTGATACGACCTGCTGGCATAGAGCCACGGAAGTAATGGTAAGCCCAGTCTGTGTTCAAGTAACCGATACCACCGTATGCAGCAGTGCCGTATACGTTCCACTGCGCTAGCTCAGAGTCTTTACCTGTATCGAATAAAGCCGCGTTATGACCAACGTGATCATTCCAAGCCCCATGCAAGTCGTAAGACATGATGTTTACGTAGTCTAGATACTTAGTTACATCGAAGGTTTCCATCCCACGTAGCAAGTAACCTGAAGATGGTGCTGCGATAGTCAGCATATAATGAATACCATCTTGCGCGGATGCCGCATCAAGTTTCTCACGCAATACTTTCATCAGCTCTTGGTAAGACGCCCATAAATACTGACGACGTGGTTCCATGAAGTCTTTGTCGTAAGGGTTACCAGCACCAGCCATTGACGTCGGGTATTCATAGTCGATATCCAGACCATCGAACTTGTACTGACGCATCATTTCAACGGCTGAAGTTGCGAACTTCTCAATACCAGCATGATTAATAGAACCGTCCGCATTCGTCGTCATGGTGTAGAAGCCACCATCAGCTACACGATCGCCGTTCGTATCGAAGTGACCGCCCGTTTCAGCCCAACCACCAATCGAGATTAGCGTTTTAACATCATGTTTTTGCTTGTAAGTTGCTAGTGCACCAAAATGACCTTTAAAACCAAGAGCGGGATCTACCTCAACGCCTGGCCAAGTTTTACCTGTAGCAGGGTTGTTAGGATCATTAACGTCGCCAACGTTTACTTTGCCGTCAGAACCAATGCTCACAAACGCGTAGTTAATGTGAGTAAGTTGTTCCCAAGGAATGTCTTTAACAAGGTAAGTCGCTTGTGGGTCGTCACCTGATCGCCAACTGGTGAAGTAGCCGATTACACGACGTGGGTGATCAGCCCCCATTTTCTCACGACCTTCTTCATCATAAATAGAACAGTAAGGAACATCTACACCCGTTGTTTGATAAAGACCATCAGGACGACAATTAGATGTCACTGCGCCGCCGTTTACTGTTAACGTCGCAATTGCAGAATCTGCTGTTGCTCCAGCATCATCGGTTGCTCTCGCATAAACACTTAATGAGCCAGCTTGTGAAGGGGTTACATCCAGCGTGTATGGCGCTGTTGTAGCAGTGCCAGCAAGCACACCTGCAACATAAAAATCAACTTTAGCAACGGTACCATCCGCATCCGTAGCATTTGCAGTCAGTGTTACGGAACCACCCAGGTCAATAGAGCTCGCAGAAAGCGCGACATCCACTGTCGGCGCTTCGTTACCAGGTTGCGCTGATGCCACAGTTAACGTCACAACACTTGCCGTACTAACGGCACCTGCATCGTCATAGGCCTTGGTAGAGAACTCGTGCTGTCCTTCAGTTGCTGTCCACGATGCAGCATACGGCGCAGACGTTGCCTGACCAACTAATACACCATCAACAAAGAACTCTACTTTGCTAACAGTCCCATCAGTATCTGCCGCATCTGCAGCTAGGTTAACAACATCACCCGCAGTCACAGAAGCCGACGCAGAAGGCGATGTCAGAGTAACCGTCGGGACTTCATTCTGAGGTGGTTCAACCGGTCCAGTGCCATCACAAGCGCCAAGTGTTTCCCACTCGCCCCACTCACCAGATTGCGCTGGATTGTTGTTTTGCGTCCAGTAACGCGCTTTATAAGCATTACCTTCATGCTGAACTTGGTCGCCACCGTTATAAACTTTTGATGATTGCCAAGTTTCTAGAGGGGCACAGTCAACTGCTGCGTAGCTATTGAAGGCCATAAGACAAGAAGCGGTGAGTGTGCTTAGTGTGAACACGTTTTTCACTGCGTTGCCGTTTTTAAGGTGCATAATCGCTCTTCCTTAAGTTATTGTTAAAACAATACTAAATGCGCTAAACGAAGCGCATCTATACTTTTATTTCGACGTAAAATAACTTAAGTACAAGTTGGTGATTTCACACTATCTATTTACGAGTTTTCCACACCGCCTCGCAACAATCCACTAAATGATTGCAACAACGTACCTATTATTTGGCACCAGTAACTAATTTTATAACTCAAATAAATATGTCACTCGCAAATTAATAAAAAAGGTAAAAAAAGTCGCCATTTTGAAATAAAGATCACTAAGCCTTTGTTGACCTTGGCGTTTCATTAAAATGCCGCTTGTACTCGCGACTAAACTGTGATGGGCTCGTGTACCCGACCATTCTCGCTGCATCATTAACACGTCTCCCCTCTAACTGGATCAATTCGCGCGCTTTGTTAAGTCGAACTTTCTTAATATATTGCAACGGAGATTCAAGCGTGACATTGCGAAATGCTTGATGGAAAGCAGACACACTCATGTTGGCTTCTTCAGCCAATGCTTGTACGTTCAACTGTTCATGATACGCTTGATGTACACGATTTAGTGCTTTAGCTACCCTCGCGTAAGAACCTTCTTGATGTGCTAGGTCAAATAAAACATACCCCTCTTTGCTCACCAAAGTACGATACACAATTTCCTCAAGAAGCAACTCGCCAAGCATGATGACATCAAGCTCGTTACACATTGCTTTCATTAACCGTTTGCACGCATCCAACATACCTTCATTCATACGTACCGACTTAAGGCCGCAACGGGTAGCATCCAGACACTTATTACTGAATTTTTCAGCCTCTAATTTTTTAACGAGTTTATGAAGAAGCGTTGGCGAAATATCTATCGAAATGCCAAGTAAAGGCTCATTGTTTGTCGCAAACGCTTCGCACTCTAGTGGCATGGGAACCCCGACAACAAGGTAATCATCGGGCCCATATTGCACTGGTGTATCACCAATATGAATGTTCTTATGCCCTTGACCCAATACGATGATGCCGGACTGATAGACAAACGGCTGGCGATGATTCCCTTTGCTACTGCGATAAAACCATACGCCATCTATCGCTGTTTTCTTCATACCTTCTAGGTCATGCAGCCCCTGCTTTTCAACATATTGCTGCATGATATTTGCGAGAGTGTGCATTAGAGCGCTCCATCAATGACCAACGAGTTTGGTCTCTATTATCGTTTCGAGCACTATACTTCCTCTCGACTTTAACTTTCTAGCTCAAGAGCATTAATTTTGTAGAAATAGGCAAATTATTTGCAGAAATCGACCTGTTAACCATCATTAATCAGGACTAATATGCATGTATTCAATCTCCTTCACTGGAAGCAAGAGGGCTAATAATGAACTTTTCTTATGTAAACCCAACCAAGATTTTCTTTGGTCAAAAACAAATCGCAGCAATCAAAGAAGCTATCCCATCCGACCAAAAAGTTTTAGTGGTATACGGTGGTGGCTCCATCAAAAAAAATGGCGTGTACGACCAAGTAGCAGAAGCTCTTGAGGGACATGAATGGCTAGAGTTTTCAGGTGTTGAACCAAACCCAACCAAAGAAACACTCGATAAAGCAGTCGCAATGGTAAAAGAGCATGGTGTTGATTTTATTCTAGCGGTAGGTGGTGGTTCAGTCATCGATGGTTCCAAATACGTAGCAGCGGCATCAATGTATGATGGTGATGGTTGGGATATCATGATTGGTAAGCACCAAGTCACTGAAGCGACGCCTCTAGCTGCAATTTTGACATTGCCAGCAACAGGCTCAGAGTCAAACATGGGCGCAGTTATCACTAAAAAAGAAACTCAAGACAAACTTCCGTTCATGTCTCCAGCAGTGCAGCCAAAATTTGCCGTGTTAGACCCAGATGTAATGAAAACACTGCCAGAACGCCAGCTTATCAACGGCATTGTTGACGCATGGGTGCACGTATGTGAGCAATACTTGACGCTTCCTACCGGTGCAATGGTTCAAGATGGTTACGCAGAAACACTGCTGAAAACTTTAAAAACACTCGGAGAACAGTTTGCGGAACGAGACGACGATATGTGGCGCGCAAACTTAATGTGGTCTGCTAACCAAGCATTGAATGGGTTAATTGGTAGTGGCGTTCCACAAGACTGGGCGACACATATGATCGGCCATGAATTAACCGCTCTATGGGGCGTTGATCATGCGCGTTCTCTTGCAATTGTCCAACCATCGTTACTTCGTAACCAAATGCAGTTTAAGCGCCCTAAGTTAGAACAAATGGGTCGCAACGTATTTGCTCTTGAAGCAGGTGAGGATTTAGCAGAGCGCACAATCGAAGCTATCGAAGCGTTTTATCATCAACTTGATGTCGCAACTAAGCTCGAAAACTATGGTGAGAGCCGTGAACAAGCTATCGATGCCATCATTGATCAACTAAACAAACACGGCATGACTGTTTTAGGTGAAAACCAGGCGATCACACTTGAACGTAGCCGAGAAATCTTAGAGTTAGCTGTCTCATAACTGCAACAATTCTTCACTGCCCTTCCTAGGGTTTAACGGTATTGTGACTTAACAGTCACAATACCGTTTTTTTATGCTATTTTGTAAGCCACATCACGTTCAAAACGAGGAGGCTTCTAAAAACAACGATTCCCTCCAGACAAAAAATCGGCCGTGTTGGTTAGTAAAGAGACAACTGTCCAGCTTTACACAAATAAAAATAATTGAGATCAAAGAACGAGTTAACTCGTTAATTAAGTTTTGATTTGTTGTAGTGATGTACTACATAATTTTGTCTGTTCGAGAAAACACTTTATGTGGCTAGTTGTTGTCGTATTAGCATTCATACATATCATCAGTATCCGTAAAGGCTCTAAATGGCTCTTTTACGTTTCTAAACCATTACCAGTGCTCTGTATGCTTGGTATTTTAATTCAGTCCCCGGCTTACCCAATGCCATATGCGCATTGGATTTTGATTGGCTTATCGCTCTCGTTGCTTGGTGACGTGTTATTAATGCTCCCTAGAGACAAGTTCATTACAGGATTAGTGCTCTTTTGCTCTGCCCATCTCTCCTATAGTTATGGTTTTGCCATCATGTCAGCGTGGCATTTTACACCTTGGCTCCCAATTGCCTTGTTCGGACTCGGTATATGCGTCTACTGGTTGTTCCGACCGGATCTCGGTAAAGAAAAACGGCCAGTTGCTAGTTATATATTGGTACTGATGACTATGTGCTGGGCTTCGATCGAGTATTATTTGAGTGGGAAAACACAATCCTCCTCTTTTGCAGTGCTCGGAAGCTTTATCTTTATTATCTCTGGCATCGTATTGGCTTTCGAACGCTTTGGAGGACGGTCAATATTTTCACGACAAGTTGTCATGGTGACCTACTATTCTGCACAGACACTAATGGTTATGTCTGTTGTTGCGATTGTTGTTCGTTATCCGTATCTCGTTGAACTGAGTTAGTCATACTCTAGACTCTAGACTGCACCAACATTAAAGAAACATGGATGTATCTTGTAAGCGATCTGAATAGAGTCTTAAAATCATCGCCTAAACATTAGCTTATTCTTAATGAAATTACGCGCACAACTTGCTATTGTAAAAGGATATTTTTCCGTTATAGCGTGCCCCTTTGAAAGAGAATACTCCCGTCGTTGAGTTTAGCGACGTAAATAAGTGGTATGGCGATTACCACGCTCTAAAAGACATCAACTTCTCCGTGCATTCTGGCGAGATCGTCGTGGTGTGTGGCCCTTCAGGTTCCGGAAAATCAACGCTCATTCGTTGCATCAATCATCTTGAATCGATTCAAGAAGGCCAGCTTCATGTGTTCGACCAGCCTTCTCACGCAAAATCTCTCAAGCCCGGTAAAATCGGCATGGTGTTCCAACACTTTCACCTTTTTCCTCACTTGACTGTACTGGAAAACCTCACCTTAGCGCCGATTCGCACACTCAAATTATCAAAACAAGAAGCTGAAAAACGCGCAAAACATTACCTAAAGCGAGTCAATATTGAAGAGCAAGCGAGTAAGTATCCAATCCAGCTTTCTGGCGGTCAGCAGCAACGCGTCGCGATTGCCCGCTCCTTGTGTATGGAACCGGATTTACTCCTGTTTGACGAGCCAACTTCAGCGCTTGATCCGGAAATGATCAACGAAGTGTTGGATGTCATGGTTGAGCTGGCTCAAAGCGGAATGACGATGATTTGCGTCACGCATGAAATGGGATTTGCCAAAAAAGTAGCGAACCGCGTGGTATTTATGGACGAAGGCCAAATCGTGGAAATGAACTCTCCAGTCGCCTTATTTGAGACACCACAGCATCCACGAACCCAAGCATTTTTGAACCAAATTTTAAGTTACTGATGATAGTTCGCGTAATCAAACCTGTCCTTCAAGCTTTACTGCAAATGACGCTCCTCTTCATCGCGATTGTGTGGGTGTTGGACTCTGGTGCCGACGCTATGGGCTATCAATGGCAATGGGAGCGCGTACCTGATTACATCGCTTTTTATGAAGATGGCGAATGGTGGCCGGCAGAACTTATTGATGGGCTATTGGTCACGCTTAACATCTCGGCTATTAGTCTATTTTTTACCTTAGTATTAGGGTTGGTTACCGCGTTACTAAGGCTTAGCGATTCGAAAGTCGGCAATGTTATTGGTACCACTTATGTCGAAGTAATACGTAACACGCCGTTGTTGGTGCAAATCTATTTACTCTACTTCGTGTTTGGCCCCGTGATTGGTTTGGACCGATTCAGTACCGCCGTTTTGGCATTATCCCTTTTCCAAGGTGCCTACACCGCGGAAATATTCCGTGCAGGTTTAAACAGTATTCCTAAAGGGCAATTCGAAGCAGCACAAACTCTCGGACTATCACCGTTTTACACCTACAAAGACGTAATTTTTCCTCAGGTTTTACAGCGCACATTACCGCCATTAACCAATGAAGTGGTTTCTTTGATCAAAAACTCTTCCATTGTAAGCGTGATGGCGATTTTTGATCTAACAACACAGGCACGCAACATCGTCTCAGAGACGGCGATGCCGTTTGAAATTTGGTTTACCGTGGCAGCAATTTATCTTGCTCTCACTCTGTCACTTTCTGGCTTGTCTGCATGGCTAGAACACAAACTCGGAGCCAGTTGGCGCAAATTATAAGGAGATAACATGAAGTTATTCAAAGCGACCATTACTGCATTATTAGGGCTAGCCATCGCTATGCCTACTCTCGCGAAAGAAGGTGTTGCCACACCCAATGTAGATCAAATCAAAGAACGAGGCACTTTGCGCGTTGGTATGTCAACATTTGTACCTTGGGCAATGCGTAACAAGCAAGGTGAGTTAATCGGTTTTGAAATCGATGTGGCCAAACGCTTAGCACAAGATTCAGGTTTGAAAGTGGAATTCGTACCGACTGCATGGGATGGGATTATTCCCGCATTACTGGCGAAAAAGTTCGACGTGATCATTGGTGGCATGTCTGTTACGCCTGAACGCTCCAAAAGCGTCTTGTTTACTGAGCCCTACTCGCACTCAGGCGTTCAAGTAGCAGCAAACAAAGAACTCGCCTCTGGTTTTAGCGAATTTTCGGATTTTGATTCACGACGCGTAAAAATTGCGGCTCGTCGCGGCGCATTCACCGTTCAAGTAGCCAGAGAAACCTTCCCGAAAGCGAAGATCCTGCAATTTGATGACGACGCGCAAGCGTTCCAAGAGGTGCTGAATGGTAACGCCCACGCGGTCATTGCTTCTAGCCCAAAACCAGAACATGAGACAGTGAAACACAGCGACAAACTATTCCTTCCATTCTCTGAGCGACTATCACAAGGTAACGAAGCCTTTGCAGTTCGCTTGGGGGAAGAAGATAAAAAGGCCTTTTTCAATAAATGGATTGAAGCAAGAACCCAAGATGGATGGTTAAAACAACGTTATGAATACTGGTTCTCGACATTAGATTGGCAAGATCAAGTCACGCAAGACCAGTAATCTAAATGGCTCGTGGACGCCGCGAGCCTATACTCTCCAATCATCCATTTTACTTTTCCATAACTTATCGGAGTCAAATTTTTGGGCGAACACACTACCACTCGCACAGCACCCGCGAAATCCAGCACAGGCTACCTTTTACCGCAATTAAACACACTAGACTGGGTACTACTTGTTATGTCCGGTATCGGTGGTGTTTGGCTGTACCATCGGTCCGCTGTTGGTGTGCATTATTTGTGGCAGTGGAAAGAGGCGCTTGAATTACTTTTCACGCCTAGAGCAGATGGTGGTTTGCCCTACTTCTTCCAAGGTTTGATTTCGACGTTAAGGCTCAGTATTTGGGGCATCAGCTTCGCATTAGTGTTTGGCACTTTGTTAGGCTTAGCACGCTTCTCTCGTTCCGTTTGGTTGCGCACACCTGCCAATGCGTTTATCCAGTTAGTGAGAAACATCCCTCCGTTGGTGTTTGTTTTTATTTTCTACTTTTTCATTTCTAACCAATTGATCCCGTTACTCGGTTTGGAAGATCTTCTACGAAACTACAACGGCGAACCAAATGCGCTACAGCGCTTTCTGTTTGGGCCTTCAAACCTTTGGGAAAACCTTGCCTCTGGCGTGTTATGTGTCGGCTTACTCTCTTCTGCCTACATTGCAGAAGTTGTGCGCGGTGGTTTACAAAGTATCGACCAAGGTCAGTGGGAGGCGGCTGACTCATTGGGCTTGTCTCGGTGGGTGAAATACCGATTTGTTATCGCGCCACAGGTGCTTAAATCAATAACACCTGCACTTGCCGGTCAAACCATCTCTTTGGTGAAAGACACCTCTATTGTTTCACTGATTTCGATACAAGAAATGACGTTTGTTGGGACAGAGATGGCAAATTCATCAGGGTATATATTTGAAATTTGGTTGATTGTCGGCCTCGCTTACTTCTTAATTTGTTTTGGTCTGTCACTTATTTTTCGCCATATTGAAGCAAAATCGGAAGCCATTTCAAATTAACTCAACCGCATATGTAATTAGGCACATTTGATTCTTCAAATCAGAATTGCACCCTGTTACATTGGCAAGATGCTAAATTTTCGGCGTTTTTCATGGAGTTAAAGAATCAATCCGACTACGAGCGATACATAAAACAAGATAATCTTGGTGAATATTACGTAGTTCTCAATCAATTCACTTTTCACAGTGTTTATCAGCCAATTTTTGATAGACGCCAACGTATTATTGGTATGGAAGCCTTACTGCGTATTCGTGGCATTGATGGTTCCCTAATTCGTCCTGACGTGTTTCTGGCCAATAATGGTCTTGATCCCTACTTTCGCTTATGTGTAGAGTTTTTATCCAGAGCAATGCACATTCGAAATTTTGCACGCTATTTCGCAGGGACACCGATCAAACTGTTTCTTAACGTCATGCCTCAAACGCTACTCACGCTAACCAAAGACATGGGCTTTAAAGATAACGGCCTGCTTTACAAACGCCTTTCCGAACTTGGTATGAGCCCATCAGACGTAGTTTTTGAAGTAGTCGAAGAGTCATGCGGAAATACGGATTTATTAATCAAAGCCGTACAGTTAATGAAAGCGAATGGTTTTATCTTTGCTATCGATGATTTTGGCGCCCAACATTCTGATATAGCACGTGTTCAGCAGCTCTGCCCTGACATCATCAAAATCGATCGTTCCTATTTGCTAGACTACTGCGCCGGAGAAACCTTTTCCATACATAGCGCCGTTGATCTAGCGGATCATATGGGAGCAAAAGTCATTATAGAAGGGGTTGAAGAAGACGTGCAACTACAAGCTATGTATCAACTTAATTTGGATTATTACCAAGGCTTTTACTTAGGAAAGCCTTGTGCCATTCATCACTGGACAGATAGCCTAAACATCGAGATGACAGTGCATTAACACTACCCACTTACAGCACAGTGAAACCAAAAAAGCGCCGATATAATATGCTCGGCGCTTTTTAGTTTTACTCAGATGTCACTTATTTAGTTAAGCGTTCATTTCCCTAGAAAAAATCAATAGAATTACGTCCGCTCTTCGGATCACGAGTGGCTTGCGGTTTGTCTTCTTTTTTGCCTTTCTTAGCAGACTGAGACAACGCTTCTTTCTGCGCTTTACGCTCTTTATGTGCCGCTTTACGGCCTGTTGATTTAGGACCAGAGGCTTTGGGTGACTTACTTTGACGAGACTTATCTTTACGAGAAGACTGTGCTTCTTTTTTCGCTTTCTTTTCTGCTTTTTGCTCTGCCGTTTCAGGTTCGGTTACTGGCGCATCGCAAACCACAACATAATATTCCTGGTTAAACTCAAAAAAGTCACCATCATACATCTTGCGGCGCTTACGTGTTTCTAGTTCACCATTCACCGCGACATAGCCTTCCTCGATGATATGTTTTGCTTCGCCGCCACCGCTGACCAAGTTTGCGATTTTAAAAAGCTTGTATAGTTCGATTGGATGCGCATCAACATCGATGCCAATCGCTTCGATCTCAATCTCTTCGCCTTCTAAATACTCTTCGTGGTCGTAATCTTGGGTCATGTTACTTACTCTTACTATTTGATGCCCTGAAGTTTAAACGCAATGCTTAAAAATAGAAACCTCTGGCGATGTTCAATCACCGATTCACCTTGGCATTTGAGCACCTCTTAACCCATTTAGCTTGTCGCTCGTTAGCTTGTATCTCGATGCGTAGCTCAAACGAAGCTGCAATTACGCAACCTGAAGGTATATACTCTCTAAGTTATTGTTGAAAAGAGCGAATACTTTGTCTCAACCAAGTAGAATTACCTTTGTCACTGCGAACTTGTTTAATTTTGTCGCACCGCCTAACGCTTACTATGATTTCGAGAACATATACTCGTTAGAGCAATGGCGAGACAAACTTTCGTGGACGCAACGTCAAGTTGAAAAACTGGAAGGCGACGTGATTGGCTTACAAGAAGTATTCAGTATCGAGAAGACCCAGGCATTCTTTTCAACCATCGGCTACCCCTACTTTGCGACCGTTGACACCCCACATGTTGAGGATGAGTACATTTACTCAAGCCCTGTTGTGGCAATCGCATCTCGGTTTCCAATAGAAAAAGTACAAGCGGTAGAGTTTGACTTAGCAACGCTTGAGCCTTTTGGAGTAAGTGTTGTTCCAGAGTTCAGTCGCAAACCTATCTATGCCCAAGTAATACATCCTGTACTTGGTCATATCGCCGTTTACGTAACGCACCTGAAATCTCAACGCCCAGCCGACTCAGAACAACCAGAAACGTCTAGCACGATTATTGGGCGCTGGTTATCCACCCAGCAAAGAGGCTGGGAAGCAGCGATGTTAAGAGACGCGATGCAAAAGAGGTATCGAAAAGAACCAATGCCGACAGTGTTAATGGGCGATATGAATCAACCTATCACTCCTATCAGCGTTAACAGCTCATTAGTATCCAATACTAGTGACAGCGTCACTGAATTACAACTCAAAGATGGTTGGTTATTGCAAAGTGACCCCCTGAAGGATGAACGCCCAGCCACGCACTATCATTTTTCCACTGGGAATGTACTCGACTATATCTTGCTCTCACAAGAGTTTGACACCTTATCAGATATATCGGTTGCCGAGGTTGTTGACTATCAGGTGTCTAACCAACATCTGATCAACCCGATTTATGACAGAGATAAAAACGCCAGCGACCACGCATTTGTGGCGCTGACGGCTGAAGTAAAGCTTTGAGCAACCTATTTAGTGACTTAGTGACGTTTCACAATTTTACGCGGGATAAGTTCTACGCCAGGCTTGTAACGCTTAGCGGAAGCGTTGAGTGCTAACTCCATTGCGCTGTCCGCGATCAACTCAAACTGTTGAGGCAAAGAGTTGATTTTCACTGGCAAGAAGTCCAGCAGTCGATTATCACCAAACGTCGCTAGGCGAACTTTGCTCATGAGTTCTGGCTTTTCGAGCATCACATCCAACACGCCTTCTAACAGTGTGTATGACGTTGTGACAATGGCATCTGGCAGCTCGTTCTCTGTTAACCATCTCTCTAAGACTTTCTTGCCTTCTTCCCGGGAGAAGTGTTGTCCATAACCCACTGTTGCCGTTTTACCACCTTGTTGAGAAGCAGATAGAAAACCGAGCTCACGCTCTTTTGAGACTTGAAGATCTTGCAATGCACCGATTAAGCCAATGGACTTAATACCCTCTGACAGTACTGACTGAGTGAGTTCAAGTGCGGCATCAAAATCTTCGCTGATGACACAACAAAAGTGCTCATCATCCATTGGACGGTCTAACGCGATAACTGGCGTACCAGAATTTTGCAACTTAAGATAATACTCGTTTGCAGTGGGCATACCACTTGCCACAAACAACGCATCAATACGACGACTGACTAATGCTTCCGCCACCTTTTGCTCTGTATCAGGATCATCATCAGAGCAGCCAATCAAAATTTGGTACCCCGCTTTCCGGGAGTTCTGCTCTATCAGCTTTGCAAGACGCGCATAACTGGTGTTCTCTAAGTCTGGGATGATAAGCCCAAATGAGCGTGAATTACCTGCCCGCAAGGAAGACGCCGCATGATCTGGCTTATAATTGTACTCTTCTACAACGGCCATCACCTTTTTCTGAGTCTTCTCGCTGATGCGGTATTTCTGCGCTTTTCCGTTAATCACATAGCTTGCAGTTGTCTTAGAAACACCCGCTAATTTGGCTATTTCATCCAGTGTCATATTCTAAACCTTATTCTGTGCGCGCGATCATATTAATACATCAACGATCTTTCGATAAGTTGAATTATAAGCTGAACCGATTCAGTATAAAAGCTGAAAGGATTCAGCAAAACTTAAAAATTGACGTAAATCACCTGAATACACAACAAACCAATTTGTAGGCTAGGCTATAGGACAGCGGCAAAGGCTCGTTTGTTAACCTCAGTTTTTAAAACAGTTTTTCTGAGTCTTTTAAAAAATTTACCAACAAGCTGAATCGATTTAGCTTGAAAGATAAAAGGTTTGAGGAGTGATAAGCGCTCAGAAGAAGCGGCGTTCAACTTCTCACACAGAATACATTTTTAAATTGATACCTTAAGGCTGGAGAAGCACCATGCTTAAGCTAAATAAGAACGACATTACCCTCTCGCAATCAGCGACAGATAAGTTTGAAGCAATAAAGAGTATTGCTCATAGCCTGACTGATAAAGGCCTAGTTGAGCAAGGTTACGTTGAAGGCATGCTAAACCGTGAAAACCAAAACTCTACGTTTTTGGGGAACGGTATTGCCATACCGCACGGTACAACCGACACTCGTGCAATGGTGAAAACAACGGGTGTTGCTGTGCACCACTTCCCACAAGGTGTCGACTGGGGTGATGGCAATACTGTGTTCGTCGCTATCGGTATCGCAGCTAAATCTGATGAGCACCTTGGCATTCTTAAACAGCTCACCAAAGTGCTAGGCGCAGATGGCGTAGAAGAACGTCTGCGTAATGCAAAAAATGAAGACGAAATCATCGCCCTACTGCACGGTGATGTTCAGCTTGAAGCAGACTTTGACGCTTCTTTAATTCAACTGATGTTCCCTGCGAGCGACATGCTACAGATGAGTGCTGTTGCTGGTGGTCTGTTGAAAAATACGGGATGTGCTGATAACGAATTCGTTGCAGATCTCGTTACCAAACAACCAACTCACTTAGGTAATGGCCTGTGGTTAATTGGCAGTGACAAACATGTCACTCGCACAGGTGTGTCATTTGTCTCGACGGCAAACGACTGCGAATATGAAGGTCAAAAAGTGCGTGCACTTGTCGCGTTCGCGGCATGTAACAATGCTCACCAACCTATCCTAAAAACGCTTTCTAATATTGTGTTTAACAATGAACACGGCAAGCTTTTAGATGCATCAGTAGAACAGATTCTTGCTTTGTTCAAAGGTGAAGAAGTCACAGCTGCATCTTCAGAAGAAGGCAATACCGCTGTATTTAAAATCAAAAACTCTCACGGCCTACATGCTCGTCCGGGGGCAATGTTAGTCGCAGAAGCGAAAAAGTTTGAATCCACTATACGTGTTTCCAACCTAGACGGAGATGGAAAAGCAGTAAACGCGAAGAGCCTAATGAAAGTCATCGCGCTGGGCGTTAAGCACGGTCACCAACTTCAATTTACAGCAGAAGGCCCTGATGCGCCGCAAGCCTTGGAGTCTATCGGAAATGCAATCGCTTCTGGCCTTGGTGAAGGTTAAGGATCCGATATGACAAACAAAACAAATAAGGTTGTCACTATTACGCTCAACCCGGCATTGGATTTAACAGGTTCAGTAAATGAACTAAACGTTGGTTCCGTGAGCTTAGTACAGCAAAGCAATCTCCACGCTGCTGGTAAAGGTGTCAACGTAGCAAAAGTATTGAGCGATTTAGGCGCAGACGTCACGGTTACCGGCTTTCTTGGTAAAGATAACCCTGAACTATTTCATCAGCTTTTCAATGACATCAACGTTAAGAATGAATTTGTGGAAGTAGAGGGTGCCACTCGTATCAACGTTAAGCTGGTTGAGGCCAATGGCAACGTCAGTGATATCAACTTCCCTGGCGTTCAAGTAACGACCAACGAAATTACTCGCTTTGAGGAGACACTATTTCGTCTAGCGGAGACGCATGATTACTTTGTACTTGCAGGTAGCTTACCTAGAGGCGTAACCGCCGAACAATGCGCTGCATGGATAGAAGCACTGCATCAACAAGGCAAAAAGGTGTTGTTCGACAGTAGCAAAGCCGCATTGAAGTCAGGTATTGAAGCTCACCCATGGTTAATTAAACCTAACGATGAAGAACTTGGTGATTTTGTTGGCGAACATCTAGAAACGCCTGAACAATGCCAAGCTGCTGCGCAAACACTGAGCGACAAGGGCATAGAAAACATCGTGGTTTCTATGGGACCTGACGGTGTTATGTGGCTCAACCAAGGCGAATGGCTTAGTGCAAAACCGCCTCGAATGAATGTAGTGAGCACCGTTGGCGCAGGCGATACGCTGGTCGCTGGCTTGTGTTGGGGCCACATGCAACTGATGCCTAAAAACGATTTATTGCGCTTCGCTACGGCACTTTCTGCTTTGGCAGTTAGTCAAGTTGGCGTAGGGCTAACCAGTCAGGAAGAACTGGAAAATATCAAGCGACAAACTGAAGTTAGCGCGCTTTACCCTATTACAAACTTAGAACAAAACTAAGGAACAGAAGGTTATCGTATGAATATTGCCATTATTACTGCCTGTCCGAGCGGTGTAGCAAATAGCATCCTTGCGGCAGGATTACTAGAACAAGCCGCCGCAAAATTAAACTGGAATGCCAAAATAGAATGTCAATCAAGTGTGGTTGAACCAACACTATTGACGGAAGCTGACGTTGAACAAGCAGAAGTCATTGTCATTGCGGCAAATACTAGCGTCGACACTTCTCGTTTTGTAGGAAAAAAGGTTTACCAAGCGGAAATTAACGAAATAGCAAAAGACGCAACTGCGTTTCTCCAGCAAGCGGTTGAAAACGCCACTTTACTTGAAAAAGCAACCACACTTGCAGCCCCTATCATTGCTGAAGCAACATCAAAGAAGATTGTTGCAATCACGGCATGCCCTACTGGCGTTGCGCATACCTTTATGGCGGCAGAAGCTTTAGAAGAAGAAGGCAAGCGTCGTGGTCATCAAATCAAGGTGGAAACTCGTGGTTCAGTTGGCGCTAAAAACCAACTGACTGAGCAAGAAATTGCAGATGCCGATCTGGTGATCATTGCTGCGGATATTGAAGTGCCACTTGATCGCTTTAACGGCAAAAAGATGTACCGCACGAAAACAGGTCCAGCTCTGAAAAAAACAGCCGAAGAGATGGACAAAGCATTCGAGCAAGCCACGGTGTATCAACATTCTGGTTCAGCTAACTCTTCATCTTCCACCGAAGAGAAAAAAGGCGCTTACAAACACCTGATGACCGGTGTGTCTCATATGCTGCCTGTGGTTGTCGCAGGTGGTTTGATCATCGCTCTATCTTTCGTGTTCGGTATTGAAGCCTTTAAAGAAGAAGGCACACTAGCAGCAGCCTTGATGAACATTGGTGGTGGCTCTGCATTCGCATTGATGATTCCTGTACTTGCTGGCTATATTGCGTTTTCAATCGCTGACCGTCCTGGTCTCGCTCCTGGTCTTGTTGGCGGTATGCTAGCAAGTTCTACTGGCGCAGGTTTCCTTGGCGGTATCGCGGCTGGTTTC
Source organism: Vibrio sp. Vb1574 (assembly GCF_033338675.1). Taxonomy (NCBI): domain Bacteria; kingdom Pseudomonadati; phylum Pseudomonadota; class Gammaproteobacteria; order Vibrionales; family Vibrionaceae; genus Vibrio; species Vibrio sp. Vb1574. The sequence goes on along the minus strand of NZ_JAWOTC010000026.1, from coordinate 45,919 downwards.
ATTGCTGGTTACGCAGCGAAACTCCTCGCAGATAAGGTGAAACTGCCACAATCGATGGAGGCGCTAAAACCGATTCTGATCATTCCATTTGTGGCAACATTGTTCACCGGACTTGTCATGATCTACATCGTAGGCGGCCCAGTTTCAGGCATCATGAACGGCCTGACTGACTTCCTAAACAACATGGGTTCTGACAGTGCAGTACTACTGGGTATTATCCTTGGCGCTATGATGTGTTTCGACCTAGGAGGCCCGGTAAACAAAGCCGCTTACGCATTTGGTGTTGGCCTTCTGGCTTCACAAACTTACGCACCAATGGCGGCAATCATGGCCGCAGGTATGGTTCCTGCGCTAGGTATGGGTTTAGCGACCTTCATTGCGAAGAACAAATTTGAACAAAATGAACGTGAGGCTGGTAAAGCATCATTTGTCTTGGGCCTGTGTTTCATCTCTGAAGGCGCAATTCCATTTGCTGCGAAAGATCCAATGCGCGTGATTCCATCTTGTATGGCCGGTGGCGCGCTTACTGGTGCCCTATCGATGCTATTCGGTGCGAAATTAATGGCACCACACGGCGGTCTATTCGTGCTGCTAATTCCTAACGCAATTTCACCAGTATTAATGTATTTAGTGGCTATTGCAGCAGGTACAGCGGTAACTGGCTTTACTTACGCATTCTTAAAAAGCAAAGCAGAAGCGAAACAAGAAGTCACAGCTTAATTAGAGCGACTCCGGTTAACAATGCCACCCTCGAATTTGGCATTTAGCACCTCCCTTTAATTCCGGTTAAGGGAGGTGTTTTTTATTCCGCAGCCGGAACGGCTACAATGTCTACTTCCCCACTGCTCATATCCACCGTTGCTTGATAAGCGCTATGCGGGTCACCGTAGTGCTTGAAGGTAAAGTGGTAAACGTTAGCTGGCGTCCACAAGGTTTTTGAATCTGCGGGCAGAATGTCATAGCCGTCTTGCTGATAAAGCTCTGTCGCCATTACATTTGCGATTGCCGCCTGCTGGTTAGCGTCTCGATCCACCTTTGGCTCTAGTGACGGGTTACTTGGATAAGATTCACCGTTGTAACTCATAAGTCGATATGAGCCATTACTCCAAACGATAAAGTCCTGCCAACCATTACTGTAACTGTCGGCTAGTACAATAGGCGTGCGAGTTACCGACATTCGATTAATAACGTTTCCCTCATTATCAAACATATATGCAGAGCAGCCACCACTACCACAGAAATAGCGATCTTGAAGCAACACTATGTGTTCTGCCTTTCCGTCGCTGTTTAGGTCGGCGCTACCCGATAGATAACGTAGATTGTCTTGCTCGAGCGACAGCCCTTCAGGGGCTAAAACCTTACTATCAATCCAACTGGAAATTACTTCAGCACTAACACTGTTGACTTTAGGGGCAGGTTGTTTGGTTTCTGTCGGCATGCTATCCGTCGCGGTGCAGCCAACCAAGGTGAAAGAACCAACGAAGAAGAGTCCGTTTAATATGCGCTTATTCATGTAATCTCAATCTTTGATGTGTCGTTACATCAGTATACGCATGATTTGCATTGTAATCGTAAGAAAATCATTAAAATCAAGCAAATGAATGGTTTGGTATATATTAGTAAGATCAAAAAAGCCCCGAAGAAAACCTTCAGGGCTAGGCAGGAAGCTGGCAAATAGCCAGGAGTCCCTATGCAGTGGTCGGTTTTACCCTAAACAGAATTGCAAACATCACTGGCACCACTATCAGTGTCAGTACAGTAGCAAAACCAAGACCTGCCATAATCGTTATTGCCATCGAGCCAAAGAAGGCGTCGAAGACCAGTGGAATCATCCCCAAGATAGTTGTTAGCGCAGCCATACTTACCGGACGAACGCGGCTTATCGCACTATCAACAATCGCGAGGTAAGGATCTTTACCTGACTCCAACTCAAGGTTAATTTGGTCAAGCAACACAATACCGTTTTTCAAAATCATGCCACTTAGGCTTAACAAACCAAGGAATGCTGTAAAACTGAACGGCATGTTCGTGGTAAGCAAACCAAAAGCAACGCCAATGATCGCTAACGGAACGGTGAACCAAATGACCAACGGCTTTTTGATTGAGTTAAACAGTAAAATAGTAATGATGAACATCAACAAGTAACCCATCGGCAATGAACCGAATAGGCCTTCTTGTGCATCTTTGGATGATTCGTACTCACCACCCCATGTGATTTCGTACCCTTCTGGAACATGCAATGCCATCACTTTAGGCTGTACACGAGCAAATAAGCTTGCTGCCGTGTCGTCACTCAACACATCATGGTCCGCGAGAACGGTTAACGTACGCTTACGGTCACGACGCTGAATTAGCGGCTCACTCCAATCCAGTTGAACGCCATCAATCACTTGATCAACCGGAATATAAGTTTGCAACGAAGGACTCCAAATGGTCACGTTTTGTAGTGATTCAAAATCTACGCGTTCTTCTTCAGGAAGGCGTGTCATAATTGGCAACGTATGTGTACCATCACGCAAGTAACCTAAGGTGCTACCACCAAACGCCATTTGCAGTGTGCTTGAAAGATCTTCTTTCGAAATACCTAAGCGACGAGCTTTAGACTCATTGAAAACGGGTACAAGTTCCTTGGTGCGCTCTCGCCAATCGTGACGAATGTTTCGGGCACCAGGATCGGTATGAAGGATGTCTTCAACTTGCACCGCCAAGTCACGTAAAACTTGTGGATCAGGGCCAGTAATACGCGCTTCGATCTTAGACGCTGGTGATGGACCAAATTCCATCAATTTAAACTGGAACGTAGGCGCATCAAATGTTTTCGCCAGATTCTCATCTAACTTATGCAGTAAACCAAACATTTTCTCACGATCAGTCGCGCGAACTTGGAACTGCGCGTACGCTTCGTAACTTTTTTCTGGTTGATAGGTTAAAGCAAAACGCTGTAGGCCCTGCCCAATCGAAGCAGAAACAAAGTCAATATCATCTTGCTGACGAATGTAGCTTTCGACCTCTTCAGCTTTTTTAATCGTTTCACGGATGTCAGTACCCTCTGGCATCCACATATCCACGTAGAACATCGGCGTATTCGATGGTGGGAAGAACTGCTGTTTTACATTACCAAATGCCACGACAGCACCCACTAATAGCGCCACCATGCCAGCAACGGTAAGCCAGCGGAATCGCAATGCAAATTTCAGTGATGCCCCAAATACGACAAACAACCAGCCTTTATAAGGATCATCTTCGCTAGTACCCTGCTCTTTGTTTTCCTCTTTCAACAAAAGATCGGCAAGGAAAGGCGTCAGTGTAATAGCGGTAATCCAGCTTAAAAATAGTGAGAAACACAGCACCCAGAATAGAGAGCCCATGAACTCACCTGTCGCATCTTGCGACAAACCGATAGGTGCAAAAGCCGTAATTGCAATAACAGTTGCGCCCAGCAAAGGCCATTGTGTTTGCTTTACAATATCGACAGCCGCTTGAACTTTGGTACGCCCTTTCTTTAGGCCAACCAATATGCCTTCCACGACAACAATCGCGTTATCAACCAGCATACCCAAGGCAATAATTAACGCGCCAAGAGAAATACGATGCAGTTCGATGTTGTTGTAATTCATCAAAATGAAGGTACCAAATACCGTCAATAACAACACAACTCCAATGATGACACCACTGCGTAAACCCATAGTAAACAGCAACACAATGATTACGATCGCCACTGCCTCCGCTAGACTAATTACAAACGCTTTAACAGATTCATCCACCTCATTGGCTTGGTTGTAAAAGTAGTTCATATCGATGCCAGCAGGCTTGATAGACTCTAGGCTCGCGAGCTCCGCATCCAAACGTTCACCAACCTCAACCACGTTCACACCCGACGCAAACGAGATACCGATATTAATCGCTTTTTGACCGTTAAAGAGTACGACGTTGCCTGGCTTCTCTTGAATACCGCGAGAAATCGTTGCTACGTCTTTTAGACGAATTAGATTTCCTGTGTCACGGCCATGAATGATCAGATTTTCTAGTGCTTCTACAGTGTTTAAGGTGCCGCTTGGGCGAATAACAAGGCTTTCGCCATTGACCATCACTTCACCTGCTGAAACCACATTGTTTTGCTGGTTCAACAAGCTCGAAACCACATTCATGTCTAAGTTCAGTGCAGCAAGGCGATCAAGTGAGATCTCAACGAATAGCATTTCTTGCTGATCGCCCGTGATGTCTACCTTACCAACACCATCAACAAGCTCGATTTCACGGGTCAGGTAATCCGCATAACGTTTCAGCTCTACATAGTCGTAATCGTCACCAGTGAGCATTAACATCACGCCATAAACGTCACCGAAATCATCAATGATCTGTAAAGACTGAACACCTTGAGGCAATGATGGTCGTAAATCATTAATTTTACGGCGCATTTCATCCCAAATTTGCGGCAGTTCATCAGGACCATAGTCCATTTCCATGCTCACCGTTATTTGAGACATACCATTAGAAGACGTAGAGGTAATTTTGTCGATATAAGGGAGTTTTCGAATCTCTTTTTCTAGAGGATACGTCAGCTCTTCTTCAACTTCTTTTGACGTCGCGCCAGGGTATGTTGAGATGATCATGGCATCTTTGATCGTAAATGCCGGGTCTTCTAATCGTCCAAGCTCCAAAAATGACGTTAAACCACCAACAGCAAGGATAATAATGAACAACCAGCTGATGACTTTGTTTTTTATTGAATACTCAGCAATGTTCATTATTGGTTATTCTCCACAACATCCACATGTTTACCTTCGCGTAATTTACGCAGATTTGAATTAATCAGAATATCGCCCTGGCTAACACCTGACGACACAATGGCTCCATTGCCATTCACTTGAGAAATCATGACAGGCACTCGTGTGACAATGTCACCTTCTTTTTTCCACACAAAGAACTCATTACCTTCACTGCCTGCTTGAAGCGCCGTGACAGGAACACTGTAACCATCAATAGAGGTAATGCCCGCCTTCACCATATCGACCAAAACGCTTACGCTGGTTCCCGGCAATATCTCTGTTTTTGGCTGTGGCATCGTCAAGTACATTTCGTAGGTTTGAGTTTCAGCGTTGGGTTCACTTGTGTGCTCTAAATAGTCCAAAGCAAATCTGCCATCGATGCCGGAGAAGGTTGCTCTAGGCTTGTAGATCATGCTGTCTGAGTTTGGGTCTACCATCGCTAAAACATTGTCGGAAAGCTCAATTCGCACGTAAACCAAATCGTTTTGGTATAGGTTTAACACGGGTTCACCAATTGCCACACGCTCAAAACGTTCTTTGAAAACATCAGATACTTTACCGGCGAACGGGGCGAATAGACGGGTGTAATTCAATTGATTGGTCGCGTTATAGAAAGTAGCCTCAGCTAGCTCTTTATTGGCGGTTAGCTCATCAAGTTCCGCTTTTGAAATCATTTGACGTGCATGCAAGTCTTCACCGCGTTTAAGCTGACGAATTGCAAGTGTGTATTGTGCTTCTGCGTCATTCACGGCTTGCTTCTCTTTGCTATCATCTAGCTTTGCGATCATTTGCCCCTGCTTCACAACGTCACCCGCTTTAACCAATACGTGCTGAACTTCCCCAGCGCGGCGAAATGCCATTGGCGTTTGCTCTGCAGGCACTACTATGCCTTTGAACGCGCGATGTTGACTTTGTACTGGTGCATCCACCGAGATAGTCGACACAAAAAGTGACTGCTCGACGATAGCTTGGTTTTCATTTTTGCACCCTGTTAAAACTGCAAGTGCAATCGCAGAGATCGTAAGTAGAGAACGTTTCATTAAATGCCTCCCTCACGAACCCAAGCTTTCACCACTTGTCCTTCAACCAGTCTCTCAACACCAGCAATAACAACGTAATCATTGTTATCAAGCCCGGCTTTCACACCACCTGCTGCGTCAAGTGACACAGTGACTTTATTGACCTGCTGCGTGCTTCTGTCCATTACCCAAACTTCACCTTGCGTCCCATTTTTGTTGACCCAAGCAGACTGAGGTAACGTCATCGCGTCCGATACATGTTGTTTAGCAATGTGTACCTGCCCTGTCATACCTGTCAGCAAATTGCGATCTTCTGGTCGAGTGATGGTCACGATCGCCTCATAACTATTGGTATCGATGTTTGGCTGCGTCGAAATTTCTTTAAATTGCCCAGGAATACGTTTTCTTGGCTCGCTATCCATCGTCACCCACATATCGGAGTTTTGCAGTGACTCAAGTGATACAGATTCCGCATAACTTACTGGCAAGGTGAACGACACATCCAACGTCGTGTTATCAATGAGATTCAAGATCTCCTGCTTCTCTGCTACTACCTGAAACGGGTTGACATAGGTATATGACACAATGCCATCAAACGGTGCATGAATTTTGGTATAGCTCAAATCGGTTTTAGCTTGTTCGTAGTTCGCCAATGCCGCTTTATATTGAGTTTCTTTCTGATCGTACTCATCAGTACTAATGAGTTTTTTTCCGTAAAGGTTTTTCGCGCGGTCCCATTGTGTTTTCGCTAACGCGTACTGCGCTTGAGCGGCATCTAACGCAAGCTGAAGATCTTTAGGGTCTAACGTTGCGAGCACTTCACCTTTTTGGACCTTTTGACCCATGCGTACACGTAATTCATCAACCTCTCCACCAACCTGAAAAGAAAGCTGCGCGCGATGTGTTGCATCAATACGCGCTAAAAAGGCGTGCGAGTCTTCAAGTTCTAGGTCTTTCACCGCCAGTAATTTTACAGGTTTGATTAAAGGTTCAGACGGCTCAGAAATGGCTTTATTACACCCAGTTAGCATCCCAGAAAGACTTAATGTCACCACTGCGCCAACTAAAGTGCGCTTTAAATATTGTTTTCGCACCCGCTTTCTCCGTAGGTTTTATATATTACACAGCCGTGCAGTATAAGCAGAATTTGAAATTGATCAACATATTTTCCAGGTGGATAGCAAATTAATTAGTCAAAGCGTTCGGTTTCTGGTAAAAGTAAGCGCGTGATTAATATTCGGGAAAATTCGAACTATGAATGAAAGAAAGCAGGGGCGTAGAAGTGCTGAAGCAGCAGAACAAACTAAGTGTCTGATCCTTAAGGTGGCAGCAGATATGTTTTGTGAACTTGGTTACGAGCGTGTCTCGCTGCGCAATATCAGTGAAAAGGCTGGTGTTTCACATAGTTTGATCCGTCACCACTTCGGCAGCAAAGAGAAAATCTGGCAAGCGGTTAGCGATGCAATGGACGAGTTCATGCAGTGCTATATGGCTGAACTCATCAATGAAATGCCGGAGAACACACCTTCGAATAGAAAAATTTATCTGTTTATGGTTCGCATGCTAGCATTTGCTCTCGTCAATCCTCACCCAGTACAGATGATCGCCGATGCCATTCGACAAGGCGATGATGGTGCTCTGCTGCAGTATTTCTTAAAGTCAAAAGATGAGTTCGCTGCGATATTTACCGGAATTTTCGAGCAGTACAACAGCGAAAACCCTAATGCACAATTTGATCAGTGGGAATCAAAGTGGCAAATGTTGATCTTCGCACATGGTGCTGTCAGTCTCGCGCCAATGATGCAAGAAACATGGCCGGATATTGCAGATAATCGCGAAAAACTGCTGATCAAGCATTGGGAATTGTTTAATACCATTATGGCCTCTCAATTTGGGATCCCAAAAGAAGAGATGATTCATCCGGAAAAGCTTGAAGATATCGTTATTGATATGTGCTGTACTATTGATGAAGCAGTAAACTAAAAGTAAACAAGCGAAAAGAAGACATAAAAAATGCCGAGCTACAAAGCTCGGCATTTTTGTTTCAATTCGTTTTAACCACGGTAGTAACGTTGTGGTACGAACGGCATTTTTTCAACTGTCATTGGTAGCATTTTACCACGCACTTCAGCGAACACTTCAGTACCAATCGCCGCCAAATCCGCACGAACATAACCCATTGAGACTGGCTTACCTGCATTCGGACCCGCCGTACCGCTGGTTACAACGCCAATTTTAACGCCGTCAGCATCAAACAGTTCAACACCTTCACGCACTGGCGCTTTGGTTTGACCTACTAGACCCACACGCTTACGCGCCACATCTTTAGTCTCAATCTGCTTAAGAATAATGTCTGCGCCAGGGAAACCACCTTCACGTTCACCACCAATACGACGAACTTTTTGGATACCCCATAGCAAGCTCGCTTCAACAGGTGTTGTTGCTGTGTCTAGGTCATGACCGTATAGACAAAGGCCACACTCAAGACGAAGTGAATCACGAGCACCAAGGCCAATCCATTCAACTTCATCTTCCGCAGTCAGTTTACGTGCTAGCTCTTCCGCTTTGTCAGCAGGAACCGAGATTTCGTAACCGTCTTCGCCTGTATAACCACTACGAGAAACAATGCACTCGGCGCCTAAAACATCGACTTTACAAATATCCATGAACAGCATTTCAGAAACTTCTGGTGCAAAACGCGCCAATACAGCCGCCGCTTTAGGGCCTTGGATTGCAAGTAGAGCTCGGTCTTCGATAATTTCTAGCTCAACACCAGATGGTAAATGCGCTTGTAGGTGTGCGATATCTTGTGCTTTACATGCTGCGTTCACAACCACAAACAGATGATCGCCTAGGTTAGCCACCATCAAGTCGTCCATGATGCCGCCCTCTTCATTAGTGAAAAAAGCGTAACGCTGTTTACCAGACTCAAGATCCACAATATCCACTGGGACTAATGTTTCTAGGAACGCAGCTGCACCGTCACCAATTAGGCGAAGCTGTCCCATGTGAGAAACATCAAACAGACCTGCCGCATCACGAGTATGTAAGTGTTCCTTCTTTACGCCTAGAGGATACTGAACAGGCATATCGTAACCCGCGAACGGGACCATTTTGGCACCAACTTCAACGTGAAGTGCGTGTAGTGGTGTTTTCAGTAGTTCTTGAGTCATTTTCGTCTCCATTTAGATAGACCCGAGAATGCTATCGGCATTCGATGTGTTTCCAATAATAAACATGGCTCATTCTATTTTGCACGAACAAGACGTAGATCGACTTGCAAAAGTGTGACTCTTAACATTTTAATCACAACAAATCGTACAAAAAAAGCGCTTTAATGAGCAAGTTCTCATCAAAAAAGCGCTTTTTCATCATAACGACCACCAACAGCAATCGTTTGCTTTCACTATAGGAAATTTACAAGTATTTATCACTATTTGGCTGTCACCCACAAAATGAGCGCATCTTCCTCGCTAACACTGGTCAACATATGTCCCATATTTGCATCGTAATAAACGCTGTCTCCCTCGCTTAAAACAACAGGTTCGTAAAACTCAGAATAGAACATGACCTCACCAGATAAGATAAGTAAAAATTCTTCGCCGTCATGACGAACCCAGTCTTTATATTCATCAAAACTACGAGCTCGAATTTGGCTCTTAAACGGCATCATTTTCTTATTGGAAAGTTGAGTAGCGAGCAGTTCATGTTCATAAGTTTGTGTTGGGTGTGGTTTACCTTCATTCTTCTTGGTAACATCCCTGCGCCCTGTCGCTACCTTTTTTCTAGGTGGTTCAAAGAGTTGTGGCATGTCAATTTGTAAGCCTAGTGCCAATTTTTGCATCGCTTGAAACGTCGGGGAGATCTGCTCATTTTCTATTTTGCTCAGTGTAGATCGAGCAAGCCCGGTTCGCTGACTCGCTTCTTCTAATGTGATACCAAGTTTCGAGCGGATATCCTTAATACGCTGGCCCAGTTTTAACGGCTCGATATTTTGGTCATGTTGCTCTTTTGCCAACGTCATCGATGGGTATTCATCGTAAATACTTTCTGCCATAAATCCCTCTATAGATATCCATATTTTTTGTCTTACTCGCATTGTGCATGAAGCACATAGTGGATAGAAGTCCACCAAGTGAATTAAAGCGTGCTCTTGTTAACAAATTTTGAAATCTTGTTTCCTATAGGAAATTTTCGGTTGATTGTTCCCGCCACAGGCGCTATGTTACCAACTTGTTAGATGTAGAGATGCATATTTCCGTAAGAGATTGGTAAAGGAAACACGCAATCCAACGGAGTTTTTTGCCCAAATTTAGGGCCGGATGTTCACTCTGTTCTGCTACGCAGTTCAGCTGTTTTTGAGGACAAATGAACCACAACCGCAAATCATAACTCATCTATTGCGGGTTCATTTTCAGATTTGGAAGGTCAACTACCATGAATAAGAGTTACCCTAACCACAGCTTGGAAAACTTTTTCTCTACCAACCTCTCTGCGACAGATGATGCTGTCTTTGCTGGAATTCAAGCGGAATCCGCTCGCCAAAACGAACAAATCGAACTTATCGCTTCTGAAAACATTGTTTCTAAAGCGGTAATGCAAGCTCAAGGCACATGCCTAACAAACAAATACGCTGAAGGTTACCCAGGTCGCCGTTACTATGGTGGTTGTGAGCACGTAGATACAGTGGAAGCCATTGCTATCGAACGCGCAAAAAAACTTTTCAATTGTGAATACGCAAACGTTCAACCACACTCAGGCGCACAAGCAAACGGCGCAGTAAAGCTGGCACTGCTTCAACCTGGTGACACCATTCTTGGTATGTCTTTAGACGCAGGTGGTCACCTGACGCACGGCGCACGCCCTGCACTTTCTGGTAAATGGTTTAATGCAGTTCAATACGGTGTTGATCGCGAAACACTAGAAATTAACTACGAAGATGTTCGTGAGCTTGCACTTGAGCACCAACCTAAAATGATCATCGCAGGTGGTAGCGCTATTCCACGTACTATCGACTTTGCAAAATTCCGTGAAATCGCAGACGAAGTAAATGCAATTCTTATGGTCGACATGGCGCACATCGCTGGTCTTATCGCAACAGGCGCACACCCTAGCCCACTGCCACACGCACACGTTGTTACGACTACAACACACAAAACATTGCGTGGCCCTCGCGGCGGTATGATTCTTACTAACCACGAAGACATCATTAAGAAAATCAACTCAGCCGTATTCCCTGGCCTACAAGGTGGCCCACTGATGCACGTTATCGCAGCCAAAGCGGTCGCATTTGGTGAAGCGCTTGGCCCTGAATTTAAAACTTATATTGATTCGGTGATCAATAACGCAAAAGTCCTAGCGGAAGTATTGCAAACTCGCGGTTGCGACATCGTAACTGGTGGCACAGACACGCACCTAATGCTGGTTGACCTTCGTCCGAAAGGGTTGAAAGGCAATAAAGCAGAAGAAGCTCTAGAGCGTGCTGGGATCACATGTAACAAAAATGGCATCCCATTCGATACGGAGAAGCCTATGATTACATCGGGCATCCGTTTAGGAACGCCTGCGGGTACAAGCCGCGGCTTTGGCGCTGAAGAATTCAAACTCATCGGTAATTGGATTGGTGACGTACTGGACGGTTTAGTGAACAACCCTGAAGGTGACGCAGAAGTTGAAAAACGCGTTCGCAAAGAAGTAAAAGAACTTTGCAGTCGCTTTCCTCTATACCAGTAAACGATTTTTTTGAAATCATAATAATTCCTGACAAGTTATTCGGAGATTAAGCAATGGACAAAACACTGAAGTTTGCAGATAGCCACGAGTGGGTACGTGACAACGGTGACGGCACAGTAACAATTGGTATTTCTGAGCATGCACAAGAAATGCTAGGTGACGTGGTATTCGTTGACCTACCAGACGTAGAAGATGAAGTTGAAGCAGGTGAAAGCTTCTCTCTCGTTGAATCTGTAAAAGCAGCGTCAGACATCTACGCACCAATCACTGGTGAAATCGTAGAAATCAATGAAGAACTAGAAGACAGCCCAGAGCTAATTAACGAAGAGCCGTACGAAGGTGGCTGGATCGTAAAAGTGAAGATGTCTGATGTATCTGAACTAGATAACCTGAAAGACGCAGACGAATACCTAAACTCTATCGAAGAAGAGTAATTAGGATGTGACGAAAGCTGTTCCCTAGCCTGTTTAGAGAACAGCTTTTTTTCTAGGTTCGGACGTATAATTTAATTTATCAGTAACGCAAATCCGTTACCCGAACCAAGGAGTAGGTAAAGGACAATGACTGAATTACTTCAAAGCCTCAGCACACAAAACGAGTTCGTTGCTCGCCACAATGGACCAAACAAATCTGACCAACAGAAAATGTTGGAAGCGATCAACGCAGTTAGCCTAGATTCGCTTATCGACGAAACCGTACCAGCACAAATTCGCCTAGAGCAACCAATGAGCTTGGCAGAAGCGAAAAGCGAAGCAGACATGCTGGCAGCAATGCGTAAGTTCGCCGATCGGAACCAAGTTAAACGTACATTCATTGGTCAGGGTTACTACAACACCTTCACGCCGAACGTGATTCTACGCAACGTGATGGAAAACCCGGGCTGGTACACCGCTTACACCCCTTACCAACCAGAGATCTCACAAGGTCGTTTAGAAGCACTTCTAAACTACCAACAAATGGTGATGGATCTTACTGGTATGGAAATCGCGAACGCGTCATTGCTCGATGAAGCAACGGCAGCAGCAGAAGCGATGACACTTTGTAAGCGTGCGGGTAAAAGCAAGAGCAACGTATTCTTCGTTGCTGACGACGTTCACCCACAAACCATCGAAGTGGTAAAAACTCGTGCGAAATTCATCGGCTTTGAAGTCTTGGTTGGTTCTTTAGAATCACTACCAGAGCAAGACGTGTTCGGCGCACTAGTTCAATACCCAAGTACAACAGGTGAAGTTCGTGACCTAACGGACATCATCGCTAAAGCGCAAGCAAACAAAACACTAGTGACTGTAGCAACGGACCTTCTTGCTTCTACCCTACTTAAACCTGCAGGTGAAATGGGCGCAGACGTAGCAATCGGTTCAGCACAACGTTTTGGCGTGCCGATGGGTTACGGCGGTCCACACGCTGCTTTCATGGCAACGCGTGATAAGCACAAGCGTACAATGCCTGGTCGTGTTATCGGTGTTTCTATCGATACCAATGGTAACCAAGCACTGCGTATGGCAATGCAAACGCGTGAACAGCACATCCGTCGTGAAAAAGCGACATCAAACATCTGTACTGCTCAAGCACTGCTAGCGAACATGGCGTCTTTCTACGCGGTTTACCACGGCGCAGAAGGTCTACGCACGATTGCTCGTCGTACGCACCACATGACAGCCATCCTAGCCGCTGGCCTAACTAAAGGCGGCTTCGAGCTTGCTCACAACAGCTTCTTCGACACCATCACTATCAACACAGGCGCACAAACTGAAGACCTATACGCGAAAGCACTAACCGCAGACATCAACCTACGTAAGTTGGATACTCAGCTAGGTGTGAGCTTCGACGAAACCACAACCGTGGCAGATGTAGAAGCCCTATTCGCAGTATTCGGTGTGAAAGAAGAAGTCGCAGCACTATCAACTGAAATCGCAGGCAACGAGTTTGCAGCCATTCCAGAAGCATTGCGCCGCACAACAGAATATCTAACACACCCTGTGTTTAACACGCACCACAGCGAAACACAGATGATGCGTTACCTAAAACAGCTAGAGAACAAAGACTTCTCACTCACGCACGGCATGATCCCACTGGGCAGCTGTACGATGAAGCTGAACGCAGCAGCAGAGATGATTCCAGTAACTTGGCCTGAGTTTGGTTCGATCCACCCGTTCGCACCAGCAGAACAAGCAGCTGGTTACGCTGCACTCGCAAAAGACCTTAAAGAAAAGCTATGTGAAATCACTGGCTATGACGCATTCTCACTACAACCAAACTCTGGTGCATCGGGTGAGTACGCAGGTCTTATCGCGATTCAACGCTACCACGAAAGCCGTGGCGAAGGTCACCGCAACGTATGTTTGATCCCAAGCTCTGCGCACGGTACTAACCCTGCGACAGCATCTATGGTGTCAATGAAAGTGGTTGTGGTTAAGTGTGATGAAGAAGGCAACATCGACATCGACGACCTAGCAGCGAAAATCGAGAAACACAAAGACAACCTATCAAGCATTATGATCACTTACCCTTCTACGCACGGCGTTTACGAAGAGAAAGTGAAAGAAGTGTGTGAAATGGTTCATGCCGCTGGTGGTCAGGTTTACCTAGACGGCGCTAACATGAACGCGCAGGTTGGTCTAACATCACCAGGCTTCATCGGTTCAGACGTTTCTCACCTAAACCTACACAAAACCTTCTGCATCCCGCACGGTGGTGGCGGTCCGGGTATGGGTCCTATCGGTGTGAAATCTCACCTAGCTCCTTTCTTACCAGGGCATATTGAAGACGGTGTAGAAGGCGCAGATTTCGCAGTATCAGCAGCAGATATGGGTAGCGCTTCTATCCTGCCTATCTCTTGGGCTTACATCGCAATGATGGGCGAAGCTGGCCTAACAGATGCTACAAAAGTAGCAATTCTGAACGCAAACTACGTGATGGAAACACTTCGCCAACACTACCCTGTTCTTTACCGTGGCAAAAATGGCCGCGTAGCGCACGAATGTATTATCGACATTCGTCCGCTGAAAGAAGAAACAGGTATCAGCGAAGAAGACATCGCGAAGCGTCTAATGGACTACGGTTTCCACGCACCAACTATGTCGTTCCCTGTAGCGGGCACGCTAATGGTTGAGCCAACGGAATCGGAAGATCTAGAAGAGCTGGACCGCTTCTGTGATGCGATGATCGCTATCCGCGAAGAAATGGAGAAAGTGAAAAACGGTGAATGGCCACTGGATAACAACCCACTTGTTAACGCGCCACACACACAAGTTGATCTTTCAGCTGAAGATTGGGACCGCCCTTACTCTCGCGAGATTGGCTGCTTCCCGTCTAAAGCGACCAAATCTTGGAAGTACTGGCCAACGGTAAACCGCGTAGATAACGTATACGGCGACCGTAACCTAATCTGTTCATGCCCAAGCATCGATAACTACGAAGATTAATTTTTGTAGTCTCTAAATCGACAAAGGCGAACCGTTTGGTTCGCCTTTTTGTTTTTGGTGTGCCGCCCTAACACTTGTTGATACATCGAGAAGGAATGATGGCTAGTTATTGTTTGCACAAAAGTGATTTAGAAATACAGTAACTTCTGAGAACCTTTGAATTAGCACTAATATCTCAGAGCCTTAAAGGCTTGTTGGAAACTCCTCATGAACACTATGCTATGCAGGTGCTATGTAGTTTCTAGTTCAGTTGCAGTAAGTCCCATTTATTACCATAGAGATCTTGGAACACCACCACTGTCCCGTATTCTTCCACACGAGGCTCTTCATTAAATACAACACCATTTTTCTTCATCAACTCGTAGTCACGCCAAAAATCATTAGTTTGCAGAAACAGGAAAACACGACCACCTGTTTGATTTCCTACTGCATGCGTTTGCTCCGGTGTACTCGCTTGAGCTAAAAGTAGGTTTGTACCATTGGAGTTTGGAGGAGAAACTTGAACCCAGCGTTTACCACCACCTAGGTTGGTATCTTCAACCAGAGTGAATTGAAGTTTTTGAGTATAGAATTCGATAGCATCGTCGTAATTTTCAACGACTAGAGCAATGTTTCCGATTTGCTGCTGAACAGTTTTGGCCATGATGATTTCCGCTGTGTCAAAACGCTAATTGTACTCTATTTTGAGACTTTTCTAGAAAGCACATAACGCCTTGCAAATGTGTAAGGCACACAATACGAATGCTTACGCACGGCGCCTTTGTCACTAGAACCGACAAACAATATAGCTGCCACCAGTGTCGAATCTTGATTGAGCAACTTATTAAAGCCTTAGCTATAACTCAAGAGCAAATCTCTAACCTAATAAAGAAGGCTGCTCGTATACCACGGTATTATAGTTCTTCTAGTTTTCCCTTAGCTAAATCTTCTTGTTGCTTAAGGAACATGAAGAAGTTTGCCTCACTGATAAACGGGTTACCGCTTGTGCCGAGCTTCTTCCTATTTTCAAAAAGGAAATTTTTATGTGGATGGTTCGAAAGGTTAACGTTCACAATAGGTGCCTGTAGTGAAATTTTTCTAATTTTCTCCATGCTAGTCAGGAACTGGCCAATAACTTCTGGATCATTGCTACTTACGCTATGCCCACCAACGATAAAAGCACGATATTGTTCGCCATTATCTTCAACAGTGAAGTCTAAGGAATAATCACCTTCCGTGTGGCCAGGTGTGAGATAGAACTTAAACTCATGTCCACCAATAGCCATAGAGCTATCGCTTTTTATCTCTATGTCTAAATTTGGAGGAAGGAACTTGTTCTCACCTTCGCTTTTGTTTGATTGCTGTATAGATAGTTCATGAGCGCTTTTGGTCATCACGACTTTGGAACCATACTTCTCTTGAAGTAACTGGGCGCCTCCAACGTGGTCAGAATGCCCATGAGTTACCAATATGTGCGTTATTGGCTTATCTTTTAGCCCTAGCTTCTCTAGGTTGATAGGTATCCACTCAGAGTAAGGGAAGTCAAGCGTATCAATGATAACGAGTCCGTCGTCTGTAGCAATGGCATATGATGAGACCCACTTGTCTCCTACATAATAGACATTATCAAACATTTGAAATGGTTCTACATAACCGTTCTTATCATTCATTGCTGGAACATATTGACTTAAGGAAGCAAAAGACGAAGCACTGAAAAGTAAACCTACAATAATTTTTTTCACGAAATCACACACAAATATATCCTTAATAATTTCTTATAGAACCTCGCGGATGAGAAAGCTCTAAACGATTTTCAGAGGCAAATACAACTGCAAATACTTTCTACTTAGCTTGAGTTTTAGCTGACCGAATCACTTGTAAACTCGAATCCCATTAACTGCCTATGTATTCATGATTCTTTTAGAGGTTAAATAAATGAACTCAATTGAAGCAGAGTCATGAAGCTTCACTTGAGGTTACCGGCACAGCACAATGTGATAAACCTCTTTCAAGCAAACATTTGAATGCGATTTTTCCAATTTAAGACATGTTCAATAAATGCATCAACTCTTGCAGGCCTTTTATCGCGGTCTCGATACATAATGAATACTTCTTTACCCGAGCATTGCCATTCTGGCAACAAAGGCAGCAGGTTATGTTGATCATGATTTAGCTCATGAAAGTAATAGGTTGGAATCCACGCAATTCCTAAACCATGGATGACGGCGTCTCTAACTAGCAGTACATCATTTGAAGTGAATTGAAACTTTAGCGGATGATCAAATGTTTCATTGGTGATTTGATTAACTAATTTCCATTGGCTGTCGTTGTTTACCGTAATTAGGCGATGATGAACAAGTTGTTCTGGATGGGTAATCGGTTGGTGTTGTTCTAAATAGCTTCGTGATGCACAAAGCGCAAATGGAATCGACCATAATTTCTGAGCAATCCAGTCTTGTTCAATAAGATCACCAAGACGAAAACTAACATCGACACGGTTAGATACAAGATTGATTTTTTCATTCTGTACATCTAAATCGATACATACCTTCGGATGTTGCTCTGCAAATTCATAAACGCACCGCTTTAACCACATCTGTGTCATGTTAATTGGCGCTGATATTTTGATCGTTCCGCTTAAAGACTGACGCTCAGTCGCAATTCTCGATGTCACATTATTTAAGCTAAGAAGTAGCGGCTCACAGAGTTGATAATATTTTTCGCCATCAGTTGTTAACGCAAAGTGGTGTGCACTGCGGTTAAATAGTCTGCAATTTAAGTTTGTTTCCAGCCTTTTTAACTTCCGGCTTAGCGTGGCTAACGGGACATTAAGACGCTCAGATGCTTGTGTTAGGCTTTGATAGCGAGCAACAGAAACGAATAACAAAAGATCATCCAAAGAGTGACGTTCCATATTTGGGATTAACCCTCTTAAATTTGGCGATTAAAAATCAAATATGAAATATATAGCATTATCGCGTCAAGTTAATTTTTATCAGGAAGATCTATGTCTAAACATTTATCAATTTGGTGCGGTGTTGTTGTCGCTATCTTTTTTTGGTCTAGTAACTTTAACGTAATAAAGGCTATTAATAGCGATGTCTCTCCTTTGGATTCAGCGACGTTACGATTTTCCGTTGCAGCTTTAATACTCTTACTGATAAGAGGTACTAAACGCTCTCCATATGGAGCCAAACTCACACGAAAAAGTATGTTGTCGTTGTTTGTTATAGCAACCGTGGGTGTAACTATCCAAAACTTCTCTATTTTCTCTGCAATGAGATTTACTACCCCAGTTAACGCAGCGGTTGTTCAGGCAAACCTACCACTTGTCACTATCTTGTTGTCGGGCTTTATTCTCAAAACTTCCATTTCGGTTAAAACTCTTTTAGATGCACTAATCAGTTTTTGTGGAGTGGTAATCGTCATTACAGGGGGAAATATTCATTCTATTAGCAGCAATAGTAATATTGGTGATCTATACATGTTATTTGCTTTAATTAGTGGGTGTTTATACACAATTCTAGCGAAGCGTTTAACATCTCATATCCCAGTAACTCAGCAGTTACGTTGGGTGTTAAGTATTGGTGCCATTCAAATGGTCGCTATAGCGATGTACCACGGCGACTTTAGCCGTAGCTTAAATGCCATAACATTTAAAGACCTAGCATTAATAGCTTACATGAGCCTGTTTGGAACTTTGATTGCTTATTACTTTTGGATGAAAGGCGCTATCGTTCTTGGTCCAGATAAGATGTCTCCATTATTTAATATTATGCCGGTATTCACTCTACTGATTTCGTTCATTTCTGGTGAGCAGGCTCAATGGGAAAATGTTTTAGGCGTCTTTATCGTTGCGGCTGGTGTGTATATAGGTAACTCAGCACCTTTTGCTCGTTTACGGAAGGTGGTGGAGTAAAAATAGACGCCAACCTTAAGTCCATTATTTAGAGCAATACTTTGTTAATTGGCATAAGTTTTCTTGGTTTCCAATAGGTACACTTTTCGCTTTCGTCGCTCACTCTTTTATCTAACTTTATTGAGTGCATGTCGAAAATCTTCAATCTTTTGCTAAGAGCGTTTTTTACTATGTAAAAAACAGAGGAGAATGACCATGAAAAAACGACTCAACTATATTGAAGTAGCGCCAAAAGCAATAGAAATCCTATACGCTCAGGAAGCTTACTTCCATGAACAATTTAGCCAATCAGAAACTATGAACATGATCATATGGGAACTGGTTAAGTTACGCATATCGCAAATCAATCAATGTGCATTTTGTATCGACATGCATAGTAAAGATGCGCTTCAGTTAGGTGAAAAGCCGGAACGCATATGGGGGCTTAGTGCATGGAAAGATATGCCATTCTACAGCGATGCAGAACACGTTGCACTAGGCTGGGCTGAACTACTAACTGCTGGCCTACCAGTAGATGATGATACCTATCAGCTGACCTTGAATACCTTTGGAGAAGAAGCTATGGTCAACCTAACAATTGCGATCAACGCGATCAATAGTTGGAACCGAATAGTTAAGGCATTTAAGCCAAAGGTTGGAGTCTATAAACCTCGATAATTCTATTTGACGGTTCTTACTTGTAAGCCACTGCTTATACCTCAACTTAATAGGATGAAAAGTACATGTGTATCACTTTCTCATTTAAGTTGAGGTTAAATAGGATGATTCATTTGAACTTAGAATTTGATATTTTAAAACCTCAAAAGGCTTTAGCTGGCTATGTTCAAGCCATTTGGTCAGCATCCGTCAAACCTGATACGACGCAAACCGTACGTAAACAATTACTCAGTGATGCTGGTACAGGTGTGGTATTCATTTTACAGAATGAAGTACAAATGGATGGTGAGTGGCAGACGCCGGGGGTTGTCCTACTGCCTATAAGCATTCTGGCACATCAGGTCTGCCTACCGCCAGGCGCGGTGATGACTGGCGTACGCTTTCATCCTGCTGTTGGTTATCAACTATTTGGTAAACGTCTAGAACAGCTATTGCGGATTCAAGACGACCACCCTTTGGCTTCTTCTGCACTAGCAACATTTGAGTCTCTGCAAACAGCGCGTTCGCCATATGCAAGGATTTCTACGTTATATCGCTGGGTTCAAACACTGATTGAGGAATATGA
The DNA here is from genome assembly GCF_033338675.1 of Vibrio sp. Vb1574. Lineage (NCBI taxonomy): Bacteria > Pseudomonadati > Pseudomonadota > Gammaproteobacteria > Vibrionales > Vibrionaceae > Vibrio > Vibrio sp. Vb1574. Next base: position 25,853 of record NZ_JAWOTC010000026.1, on the reverse strand, counting down.
ACCGCAGTATGTCGGCCACATTATTGAACAACCTACAGGGACCATCAGTCAGCGCCAGAGAGAGCGCAATTTTCAGAAATGGTTGGGGATTACTCCTAAACATTACCAACGCATTAAACGAGTGAAGCACACTTTAGAGCAACTCCGAGCGCAACCCGATCTTACTTTATCGGAATTGGCGCTGGAGCAAGGCTTTTCCGATCAAGCACACATGACTAGAGAGTGTAAGCAGATTGCGCGCATGACACCGAAGCAGTATGTCCGAAAGAGAAACCTCTAAGCCTTATTAGCTTTCTACATCAAACCCAATTGATTCAGAATCGACGATATACTTGCTACAATGTTCGATCATATATCACCTACTTTTTAGAACGCTCATTCCAGCTTGATGTGAGTTGGTTAGCTCGCTTTTGATGCTGCGTGCTGCTCTACCATAAACGCGATCACTTCTTCGTTTAAGCAAGATTTGCTGATGTATTGGCGTTGTTTACCAAGGTGAAGGATAAAGCCCAAATCAGTTTGTTCGAGTTGGTCGATATCATTCCAAGCGAGGCTGCGGTCAACTTTACCGCTTTTGTAGCGTACGCCATCTGCATTCACTTCAAACACCACTTTACTGCCGCGGCTTGAGCTGATGGTTTGACGCCACAGCCACCAAGTTCTTTTGAAGTAAACGCTGCACGCTTCAATCACACTCAATACGATAAAGAACCAACCGACGTAACCGTTAGGTAGCAGTTCAAACTCCAATAAAACCACACCAAAAATTAGAAAGAGGATCCCTTTCAAATACGCTTGCGGGAACTTAACTGGCTGGCTAGTTTGATCATAACACTCAGCAAAAAATGGCTTGTCGAGTGTGTATTCTGTAGTGAATTCGAAATCTTTAGACATGTATGGTTACTTCAAGGCTTCTGTAAATGAGTATTCTTGGTTGCACTCTTGCAACGCGAGCATTGTAGCGCTTCTCTGGCTTTATCTTTAGCCCTTTTGATGCTGTTTTGTAAATCAATGATAACGAAACATTAGAAGGCCTCGGTGCACTTGCCAAGATCAGACAAGGCGAACCACCTGGCTCGCCTTGTGAATTAATGACCTATGTAACTTCTTGAGGTTTTTACTTTAGAGGATCGTTGTCTGGCAACGCACTGTGTATCCATACTGCCAGTCGGTGTTTGATGCTTGCGCCGTCTAGCTTGCTTTCCGGCAATGGCGTGATCTGTTTTGCATCGACCAAGAATAGGTAAATCGCTTTTACTCTTAGAGGTTGTGGTGACTGAGGAAGGTCAAAACCTTGTAGCTTCGCCATCTTCCCACCAATCTCTAGTGCCTTCTTAACCAGTTTGTCTTCATTGTGAAGCTTGGAGCTTTTTGACATTGATAAATCCTCTTCTTCGCTTCAATTAAGAATACATGAAGTGTCACGTATGGCGTGTTAGTAAGCTCGCATATTGAGAAGTTTATGCCTTCTTACCGAGTAACTGATTGAAAAACGACCTTAATTCGTCATCACCAAGATTGAGCAGGTAGTCACCAATATACCATTCAACAATGGATTGATTTGGATGTGCCGTGACTTGCGGGTTACCAAACCAAATGCCCTTTTCCGTGGCAAACGTGTGTTGGAGTTCTTTCAACTTTTCACAGCTGAAAGGTAGGATCAGGTACAACATGTTTGCTCGAGGTGCTGCCGAACGGCATTGCCGCAGACACTACATAAGGTGTTCTATTAATGATTTATTTAGAACAGAGATCATGCTCACCGTAAACGAGCCACTTTGGCAAATATGCGGTTTCTGGAATTGTCCAGCCATACTTATCGTATGCCAATGCAGCAAGACCAGTCAGTTTCAGAGAAACATTTCCTTTTGGCGAATAGCGAACATCTTCATTCATGTAGAACTGGTAATGCGCCTCTAACGCATCCCTCAGTGCTTCTTGATAATGTGCCTCATCGCCATCGATAATGGCAACAAACACATTCACAAATGGAATAAACAAAGAGTGTACATATGGCACTCTGGTTGATTCTAAGTATTGCGGGGAGGATTTCTCCATCACAGTTTGCAATAACTCTGGTAACGCTGATGAATTGCTAAATACACCGTTAACGAACTCGACTAGCGCAACATCGAATGGATCTTTTAAACGCACTAACGACTCATCCATGATGGTCATCAGCTCTACGCAGCGCCAATCTCTCGCGGCCATCGCTAAACAGATTTCATCCAACCAAGCATCCATCGTTCCCCCTGCAATAGAACGGTTACCTACTTCCGAAAAATGTCGGTGCCCAACGGAGAATTCAACCACTTTGTCTGAATGATTGGCCAGCAAGTACACGTTATTCAGTAACTCAAGCGCTCTTTTTATATAAGCTGGCGAGGCCTGATGTTGTCCGTATTTTGAAGCAGTGAAGAATGAATCAAGCGAATACCAAGCGTCGCCTTTCATTCTTTTGAGAGGTTGCTGATAAAAAGATTGTTTTTCATCAAGCATTTCTTCCCAGAAGTTGTAAAAATCTTCATCTTCCTCACGAAAAATACGCAATTTTCTTTCTTCAGGTATCTCTAAATAATGATTCTTCATTGCTTCCATCGTTCCCTAGCCTCGCATTATAAGTTGTTCTAATTTTTTGCCGTGATGATATTCATACTCAAAATCAAGCCGTGAATGATGCCGAAGTTAATTTATAAAATCAATTTATAATCAGTATGTTGTATCGAAAGTTAATGCTTAACTGAAATGAATCGAAAAGCCGAAAAACATTTGAAATATAAGGCTACCGCACAAGCCGCGATGGGTAAGCCAGAACGTACCTGTCCATAAACAGTGGACGACGAACACTGACTTTGTGGAGTAAAGATAGACAGATATTCACCATTGTGTTCGCCTTTCTTTTTCTGTCGCTTTCGATAATACTCTTGCGCAATATTACTCAGCTGGAAAATTTTATGCCTCAAGCAAACTCTGTGGTCGTACTCGACTTTGAAACCACAGGTCTCTCTCCTACTTTAGGTGATCGCGCAATAGAAATTGGTGCAGTAAAGTTAGTCAATGGCGAGGTTGTCGATAGTTTTCAGCAACTCATGAACCCCGGTTTCAGAGTGAGTTCTTTCATTGAGAACTACACCGGCATTACCAACAATATGTTGCGATCGGCACCAAGCTGCGAAGAGGTAATGGCGTCATTTAGTGAGTTCATTGCTGGCGAGAACCTTATCGCTCACAACGCGTCCTTCGATAAACGATTTTTAGATGCAGAGCTTGAACGAATCAACTGTGGTTATTCGGGTGAGTTTGCTTGCTCCTTACTGGTAGCAAGACGGCTCATTCAAGAAGCCCCATCACATAAGCTAGGTGAACTTGTTCGCTATAAAAATATCGACAACGACGGTGTTTTCCACCGTGCACTAGCCGATGCGCAAATGACAGCCAAGCTTTGGCTCTTAATGGTCGAAGGGATAGAAAACTCAGGCATCGAAAAACCAAGTTTTAAGTTGATGCAAACGGTCAGTAAAACAGCCAAAGGAAAAGTCGACCTGCTACTCGCCAAAAGCCGTGCGTAACACCCTCCGAACTAAAAGCTGATTCTAGTCTCTTCGACGTTTAAGTGATTTTCGATATACATGCGATATTGGTTATCCCAGTTAATTTCCTGATCCGAAAGCGGTAGTTCGCTGGTCTCACCAACCAAACTGGCTTACTATGCCAGGTACCTAAAACGCTTTGTGAGTCACTCATGAGCAGAAAAAATAACAAAAATCTCAGCATTCTTCTTAAACTCAGCACCTTTATTGCACCTTATAAATGGCGGGTTGCGGCAGCCTTGGTTGCCCTTGTCGCGACAGCAAGTTTGACGTTATCCGTTGGCTATGGAGTGCGCATACTTATCGACCAAGGCTTTGCTCAGCAATCATTGCAAGAGCTTACCAATGCGATTCAGTTTATTGTCGGTGTCACATTGTGTATTGCCATTGGGACTTTCTTTCGCTTTTACCTTGTCTCTTCCGTAGGTGAGCGCGTTAGTGCGGATATTCGCCTTGCGGTGTTTAACCATGTGATTACGCTGCATCCGAGCTATTTTGAGACCAACAGTAGTGGCGATATTATGTCACGCCTGACTACCGATACCACATTGCTGCAAAGCATTATTGGTTCATCGTTCTCGATGGCGATGCGTAGCGCTTTGATGTGTTTTGGTGCCATCATTATGTTATTCGCTACCAACGTTAAGCTCACGCTGATTGTGCTTGCTTCTGTGCCTTTGGTTCTGGTTCCGATTTTGTTTTATGGACGACGCGTGCGTGCTCTCTCTCGCCAAAGTCAGGACTCAATGGCCGATGTCGGAAGCTACGCTGGAGAAGCGATAGAACATATTAAAACCGTGCAAAGTTTTAGCTCAGAGTCGCATGAACGAGCGGCTTTCGCTGTCGAGGTGGAAAAAGCTTATGAAGTAGGCAGACAGAGAGTAAAACAGCGCGCGATCCTGATATCAGGCGTTATTGTGATTGTGTTCAGCGCGATTTCAGGCATGCTTTGGATAGGCGGCAGCGATGTGATTCACGGAAAAATGTCTGCGGGTGACCTAGCCGCATTTGTGTTTTATGCCATTATGGTTGCCTCATCGACTGCAACCATTTCCGAAGTCATGGGTGAATTGCAAAGAGCCGCAGGTGCTACCGAACGGCTGATTGAGATCCTTCAAGTAGACAGTGATATTAAAGCGCCAAGCAACTATTTGCCTGTCCGTTCCGACATGCCTGCTGAGGTTAACTTTAATTCGGTGAGTTTCAACTACCCTTCTCGACCAAATCAACCAGCAATCAAAGAATTAAATCTAACTGCTGAACAAGGAAAAGTGTTGGCGTTGGTCGGCCCTTCTGGTGCCGGTAAAACAACACTATTCGAACTGCTGCAACGCTTTTATGATCCGCAAAAAGGGCAAGTGTTGTTTGGTGGTGAAGATATTCGACAGTTCGATCCAAACGAGCTTCGACGTCAAATGGCGCTCGTACCACAACAACCAGCGCTGTTTAGCCATGATGTTTTCCATAATATTCGCTACGGTAATCCTGAAGCGACGGATGAACAAGTTATCGAAGCCGCGAAAAAAGCCCATGCCCATGAGTTTATTGAGAAGCTTCCCGAAGGCTATCACAGCTTTTTAGGGGAGCGCGGCGTTAGGCTATCGGGCGGACAAAAGCAGCGTATTGCGATTGCTCGCGCGATTCTAAAAGATCCAAAAATCTTACTGCTAGACGAAGCTACCAGCGCCCTTGATAGTGAAAGTGAACATCACGTTCAACAAGCACTTGAAGCTCTAATGAAAGGACGCACAACGCTGATTATTGCTCATCGTCTTTCGACTATCCAACATGCGGATAAAATTGCGGTGCTCGACAATGGCGAGTTAGTCGATGTTGGTAACCACCAATCATTAATGCAAAGCTGTGAGTTGTATCAGCGACTTGTGGCATTGCAATTTAAGCACTTGGAGTAACGCCTAGTTAAGCGTTCAAAAGTAAGCAAAGGCGGACCAAATAATTTAATAACAGGAGTTTAACGATGTTTTTGTGTCAGTCCAGCGAGCCTTGGCGAGACTAAGAATCTAGCTCTGAGTGGTTAATGAGATAATTTAGACCATGAAGAGCTAGGATAGAAGATCCCACATCATGTCCCATCGTCGCTGTACAAGGTGACGAAATACAAAAGATGCCACTCGCAGTTAAACGAGCGGCATTAAACCAAGCAGCTCGCCTTTTAACAAAGGAATTCCAGTAAGAATCCAGTAACCAGCGTATTCTCCCTTCAACTAGAAACACTCGTTCACAACTACCATATAAAACCCAATCAACTTCATTTGTAACAATTAAGGTTTCAAAAATAGGAAATCATTACTGAAAAAGTTTACCGCGTTTTGTGTTGCTATCTATGGTTACAATGTTTGAGACATCAATGCCTTCAAACCAAGCAACACAAAAGCGGCACCGATATGAACAGCGAAGCGAAACAACTATTTTCTTATCTATGTCAGCGATACGATGCGCTTTCTCAAGAGCTTGAGTCTCGCCCTTTTCCTGAATTTTCTGAGACTATTACTCATCCTCTTGGGCACTGTTTAGTCCGTTGCCCAGCAGGTAGCCAACGCTTTTCTATTGTAGCAGTCAACTTTGCACCCTCCGTTCGCGGGCAAGGCGTGCTTACTGCATTTATCGACTACATCAAAAGCAATCCTTACCACTACCAAGGTGTTGAGGTTGCAATCATTGAAAACAAGAACTTAGCTAAACGGCTTTTGTCTCTTGGCTGGAAGTACAAGTCCCTGTTTGGCAAGATTTTCTTCGCTAGCAAGCCAACCCTAGTAAAGGACTTTCAGTCTGCGTAATAGTTATTACGAAACCGCATCGACATCCAAAGTAAAACCATCACTCAAAATCCGTAAGCATGTTGAAAAAAACTTGGCGATCTTCTGCAGTACTTCCTCGATGAGCAGTGTATTCAACGTGCGCGTCTGCGCTGGCTTTTGGGGATAGATTGATGCCCCATAACGCATTAATTTGGTTTGGTACGATGGAATAACGCATATCAACAATTCGCATTTCATTATTCGGATCCGTCGCTACAAAACCGTTTGAAAACCAACGGAAACGTTCGATGTCTCTTGCTTGTTGCGATTGCGGGTTTAGCCACGGAAATTGCTCTTTTATATTTAACTTTGGAGTTGATTCGCCAGGGTAAATTTTTATTGAACGCCCCACCCTTACGGCATCTACATAGTAGCTCTCTTCCGTTTCATAAATTAGTTTCCAAACCAAAAGATTGCTAAAGCTTGGTTTGGCTTTTAATTGTATAGCGTTGTGTTGTCGCTCTTTGACGATTTCCCAACCAGCTGCTTCTGCTCTATCTCGTTGGATCATTCCAAGGCTTAGGTAAGCCAGACACCATAAAAATGCAATGCGGGCATAGTTTGGGCTTCGCTTCAGTGCAGCAAACAAAAGCAATATTAAAATAGGGAGTGTGAACGCGGGGTCGATTACCGAAATAGTGTTCCAAGCATAACGCGTGTTGCTTATCGGCCATAGAAGCTGTGTTCCATAACTGGTGCATGCGTCTAATAACGCATGGGTACTATAACCAAGCGCGCAGTAAAACCAACTCTGCCGGAAGCTTAGTCCTCGCTTTTTTGCGAACAATGGATACAACACCAAAGCACAAATGAAACTACCAAACGGGATAAACAAGAGCGAGTGAGTAAATTGGCGATGGTATTCCAAATACAGCAAAGGATCAGTTGAAGAACGGATGAGCACATCTAAATCCGGAGCCATCCCAGAGACCACGCCCAACACGCCAACAACTGCAAGGTTTCGCTTGTTGCTCACCGCCAGTGGCAAAGCTGCTCCCAATAAACCTTGCGTTAACGGATCCATCGTTCACTTCCTTTAGATAGATGAAGCTCAGCTGGAAAGCGTACACGCTCAATAGTCGGTTCCAATTTAAAAACCAGAAGGTTCTTCGACATAAATTATCCGCATTTAAGTGGAAAATAATACACGACTTAGTCATGCATTTGCTTGTTTAGCAACAAACACCTTGATTTAGTGTAAGAAGGAATCACGCCGTTCGCTAGTGAACGAACAAATCTGAGTCTAGGCTTGTTTGGTATTTCAAACCCGAAGGTTTATCTGACGCGAAAAAACAAGGCGAACCCAATGGCTCGCCTTGTTTCTAATTTACTGAACGATAAACGACAGGCGTTTAGTCTTGAGGATTCTCTTTCGCGTTGATTTCAGCGTAAGTGTGTAGCAGCTCCGTCAATGTTTTTACCCACGCAAAAACATCCGAAGGTACATTTTCGATTAGTTTTTCCACTAGAGCACAGTGTGTTTCTAGCGTGATGGCCTCTTCCAAACGGAATGAGATCGCGTAGAAATGCCAAAGCACCAATCGCGTCATTCGCTCGCTATTTTGCTTTGCGTTATCTGAGTCATCAAACGCTTGTTGAATTTCACTCAGTGCGATTGCTGTCATGCGTAGCATTGCATCAAGACGTGCAGACAACATGCGGTCTTCACTATCCACTTCTTCTTGATCAAAAGTGAACAGCTCATTCATCACGTCTTCTGGCACCATTTTACTGATCATACGAGCACTAAACTCTTCCAGCTCATGGCGAGGCATAGTTACAAGACAATCGAAGGTGTAATCACGAAGCATAAAATCACTCTAGGTTAGAAATCAATTTCAGCCTCGCATTCTAAATATTGAAATTTCAATTGCCAGTGTTAATTTCTATCCATCTACGAAAAACTACAAAACACCGTTGATTGCAATACCAACACCAATCCGCTGCTGATTATGATCATAGTCGATCAAGCTCTTACCATAACCCGCTGAGTATTGTGCGTACCCCTGAACTTTGCCCCAAATCGGAAATGACACACCCAGTTCTGCAAAACCCTTATGTGTTTGAAAGTTCTGGCGACCTAAAAAGGTAAACTCGTAACCATTCCACTTGTAAGCACTCGATAGCTCAAAGTGTCCCATATAGTCTTCGATATCCGGGTTATCATCACCTTTGGGATCATTAGGCGATGTCTTTTCATCTTCAGGTATACGCCACCAAGGCTGGATAGAAACCGCAAAATTGTCTTTTGCAAAGGTTACGTTGGCATAGACACGGTTCCAACTGCGCGATAGCTCCTGTCTCTGACCGTTAGACTCATGTTCAATACCAAAACCTAACCAAGTCGAACCATCAAGTGGTTTCCAGTCAGTTGGGGTGTAGTAAAAAAGCTCTGGACGATAATTGGTTTCACGGAATGGACGAGATGCTGCACCCGTATATACCTGCCAAAATGATTTAAGAGTCATTCCAAAAAACAGACCATCGCCATCAAACAACAAGTCATCATAGTTCATTGGTACTTTAAAACTGATTTGGAACTCCGCCTCTTCCTTACGCAGTTCATCGCCGTATTTGGTGTCGGCATACGCGCGTTTATTTACACGATCACTGTATGTAAACGGAAGAATATAGTTAACGCGATGCGCGACTAGGCTAAACGGTTCAAACGCGTTTTCTCGTTCTGATTCCAAACGCTTGTCGACCAAGCTTTCCTGAAGTTCTTCTGGCTCTTCAATTTCTGGATCAGCGGGCACTGTACTGGTTACTGTGTCAAGCTCACACTGCCCGCGAATGCTCTTTATGGTTTCCTCACCTTTGCTTTGCTTTATTTTGTCTAGCAAACATAAGTCATAAGCACTGGCTGTTTCTCCCATCGCAACTGGCGCTGCCAATAAACTCAGTATTGATATCCCTGCCACTTTTGAAGCCATCTGAAACCCCTAATATTCTTTATGTCAAACCAAATAATTTTAGTTTTTCTTGGTAAACCGCTTGCCATTCTGACGTTAAGACAATGTTAAATGTCTGCCGACTTTACATCTTGGATAAATGCAACAGACTTCGAACATATCGGCCAACTATGAGCAAAGCGCAAAAAACAACCAAGAGTTGAGCATCATAGATAAAAACCACTCGTTTGCATGATGCTCATGTTCTCTATGCAAAATACTGGCTCGTAACTTTGATTGCAAACCCGGCTATGAATAAACCCAAACCATAACCCAAATGCGCCAATGTGCTAAGAAAACGCGCTTTCCAAGGTGTTGGGGTTTTACTCGCAGCAAAACCAAATCCTAGACAAGGTTGAATGACCAAAAATGGGAAGATCAACGTTACCACGCCTGTAATTAAGCTGGGCATTAGACTGGGCTCTACCAACCAATGATGACCAAAAACAGTAACGTGAGCCAAAGCGAAAGTAACGCCGATGGCATAATGAAAAAACCAGCCCAGTGACTTTTCTCCCGGCATCGCCTCTGACGCCATAATTGGCGCATGCATAAGCTTTCCTTGGGGCATGTACAAAACCCAGCGCGCAACCAACGCATAGTTTAATGAAGGAATACCAAACACTCTCCTTTGTAACCATGCCCATAAATCCATTATCAAAGTGGCACCAATCCCTATTAGCACCGCTTGCAATCCCATTAAAAGCAGCATTTTTCTCTCCTCATGTTTTTGATTTGTTAAGGTCTTAGTTGCATGCTACAACTTAAAGCCAACTTGAAGTCAATGGGGAATAATATGGATATTGCAGAAGTGGTTAGAAAATCAGGATTGCCGACTTCAACGCTCAGGTACTACGAACAGCTGGGGTTAATTCGCTCGATAGGAAGGAGTGGATTGAGACGCCAATATTCACCAGAGGTACTCAATACACTCAATTTAATTAGTTTGGGGCGTATCGCTGGAATATCGCTTAACGAAATGGCAGAAATGTTGAATCAATCAGAAGTTTCAAAGCCATATATCGATCGTGACTTACTAACGAAAAAGGCACTTGAGATTGATGAGCAAATAAAACGTTTGAAAGCGGTGCGAGACAGCCTCAACCATGTCGCCACCTGCCCTCATGAGTCACATATGGACTGTTCTTCATTTCAGAAGCTTATGAAGGTCGTAAAGCGTTATGTCCCCCCAAAAGCAGAGATGAACCGCTCTCCCTACCTTCCTATTCTTGATTTAAAAGGAAGTAACTCGACATGGAGGGTTACTTCCTCTCATATTACTTAGCTTTCGCTTTTACGTACTTCTTCACTTTTTTCATCGCCATTTTTTGCTTCAGCGGTGAGAGGTAATCAATGAACAAGTTACCCGATAGGTGGTCAATTTCGTGCTGCATCACAATCGCCAAGAACTCATCGCTCTCGATTGTAATCGGGTTGCCATCACGGTCTAGTGCAGACACAACAACTGACGTGTAACGCTCTACATCTGCGTAGTACTCAGGAACAGAGAGACATCCCTCTTGACCAAGTGCTTTGTTTTCTCCGCTCACCACTTCTGGGTTAACCAAGATTAAAGGGTCATTGCGTTCGTCAGAGATATCGATGACAACAACCGCCTCTTTTCTGCCTACTTGGGTTGAAGCTAAACCGATACCATTGCCCGTTGCGTAAAGTGTTTCTAGCATATCGTCTATCAGCGTTTGTACTGTCGATACATCAGTGACTTTTTCTGCTTTTACTTTAAGCCTTGGGTCTGGAATGGAGAGAATTTCGAGGACTGCCATACTTACCTTTCATATCTATAAATCGTAATTCGTGGCGAATTATACACACGTTTCTTGATACATAAACCTGCTAAGCTATCTTGCGCACAAGGCATAAACCATTAACTCAAACTACAACACAATCAATGGGTTTGCCTTTTAGACAAAAAATCCTACAAACAGGAAACTAAAACGCCAGCACATTATGGCTGGCGTCTTGTCATGATCCTAATTGAATCGTTTGTTGTATTTTATCTACTGACTTTCCTTGGCTTTGAGTAACACTCTAATCGCCATTTTCTCACCACTTTTTAAAATTAAGTAGGCGATGCCAATCGTTATTAGCATTATGATAGCAATAAAAATACTTACCCCACCGAGCTCAGATAATAAATAAAACGGAGAAATATCTAACGACATTAAGATAAGAGAGAACACTACCAAACTTGCTAAAGTCCACAGTAAAACAGCATACCATCTTGTTTTTGATGGCATTACATCTCCAGTCTTGTAGCCGAAGTAATAACCAACACTCATGGCTGGGATTAACGTGCTAAGAAAGCCTGTACCACTCATTTCTATCCCAACAATATATTCAATGGCCAACAGCAATGCAGCCCAACAAACGGACGCCAGACACAACAGAGACGTAACAAGAAGTACCGATGGTGGCTGGTTTATTTCTGATTCTGAATAGTTATTTTTTAATTCCACTTTCATTTCTTTCCATTTATTTGAATAAAATAAGCGTTTTAGATCATGCTTCCGCTTGGACAACCTAGAGAAACAACACCGCCATAACTCGTTGTTGGCGTAACTACCATGACTAAATCAACAGGAAGAAACACAACGTCCGTTGCTAACGACAAAGGAATGTCAATCAATGATAGTGGGTATAACGCGATAGAAGTAATATCAGCTCTTAAATAGCAAGGTTGTCGTGCGACTGATAACGCGGTGCCTGAAAACGGCTTTCCGTATCCGCCACCAGCATGCGCATCTATAGACGAACACCCCACCATTAAAGATGCTGACACCACAAGAAATACAACTTGTAGCTTTTTAAATAGTTTTATTTTCATTTAACCTAGATTCCAACTAACTATTATTTTTACAACTAAACCCTCTCTCAAATTGTATGTTCAATGAATTTACTCATATGGGCCAAGTGCAACCATGTTAATACGTTCTATGTATTAGAAACAATTCATTTATTTCCAATGACACTAGTGAGATCATGCGACGTGATTGGAATCTCACTTAAGTTTTCATGGATCTATCGCGCTGAAAATTGAAGCCTCTACCTGTCATAGAATAAAAAGCCGTCAAAACCAGTGGTTCTGACGGCTTTTTGTAAGCGCCCCGTGGGCAATACCTACACCATTACTGCTTGAAGCTTATCTAGTGACAGACCTAGATAGCTAATAGTCGCACTTGCTGTCGGAGGATTTTATTGGCTTTTACGCGGACTTTAACCAACACATCACCATCGACCAACCTAAGGTCGAATATTGGTGAATGTCGCGATGGTGACTCCATCACTTTGTGACGACAACGATTTTACCTCTGCGCTAAAGTAATACGGATTAAGTGGCATTTTGCTCTCTGCTGGTCGCGCGTAGTAAAGCTTGGCAGGCTGTTTTGCCATTTGTTGCGCGTACAAATACCCGACCAACGCATGTTCAAACTGGTGGTAACCATTTCCCCAATGGAACGCTTTGGTTGATTTAGGACTCAGACCGACTCCTCCATATTGATGATCCACCCATACGTCCATAAAAGTGGGTAACGTGTATTGAAGCGTTTCTTTCATCGAACCATCGACAAGAGAAACTGTCATTGCCGCTTGATCGAGCTCTGCCCATTCCCAAGACGAGCTATAGTGCTTGTATGGTCTTGATTGCCAAGCAGGAATGCTCTCTTGTGTCCATTTACTCTGCCATTCTGGTGAGAAGAGCGCTTTGACTTGCTCAAAGTTTTGCTGGTATTGCGCTTGTTTAAGTGTATGTTTCATTCCTTTGAAGCCAAACTCTGTCCAATTGGAATTCTCCAACAACTGACCAGTGAGATACGTCATCCAATACGCTTTGATGGTGTGTCCAAAATCATTGTGTTTCGCATCTGGCATCATTACCGCTTTGTGGTGTATCGCGCCATAAAAACGCCGCTCTTTGTCGGAGTGGTAGTTATCCAGCATCACTTGCGTCAGCCACTCCAGATCTTGTTTCCACTTGGCTTGCGCTGGTTCTGGTAAAAGTGGCGCCGTTAACAACAGGTAGCCATTAATTTGGTCAAGTTGAGCGACTAGCTCTTGCTGCTTCGCACTTTCCCCATCACCGTCTTTCAAAACCCAAGCCAGACCGCGATCATCGCTTCGTCGGTATTGTTTAAATATAAACGCTTGCTGGTCGATAAGCGCTTGTTCAACCTTTGGATCTTGCGTCAAGTAGTAGTACATCGCCAAGCCCACCAAAGCGTAAGCTTGGTCTTGAGAAGTTCGCTGTTGCCACTCCATCCCCGGTTTTCCACTACGCGTAAAGCTCACGAAGCCGCCGTTTTTCTCATCTTGTAGATGATCAATCAGGTAATAAGCCCCTTTCTTTGCCAGCTCTAATGCTTGCTTGTCACCCGTAAGATGAAAAAGCACGCCATAAGCGTAAGTTTGGCGCGATTTCATGCGGGTGTACTCGCGATCGAAGTACGGGGTAATCCACCCTTTGTTTAATTCTTCACACGGCTTTTGTGGGTCGAGAATGACACCGTTATCACAACGAAATGTCGGAAAATTCCCCGCAGGTTGCCCATGCGCGCTTTCCATCATCCAATATGGGGCTAAGCCATTCGTCACATGGTTTAACCAATCATCCCCCGAAGGCAGGCCTACATCAGCAAAGCTGCTCATGCTCGTCGTTGCGAGCAATAAGGTAAGATATTTAAAAGACATAGCACTCAATTAAGTTATTGAATTTTATCCAGTATAGATAACTCCCTTTACGCATATTGTTGTCGTGCTCACAATCGCCTTACGCATTTGTTTGCATCAATCATCTTTTAGCCTTGTTCGATAACTGAGCCGAGAATAAACGCTACTCTGTCTTCGACTGACATTTTGGGCACTTCGATCAATTGATAACCAAATTTGTGATAAGCGTTGACCATCTGTTGATACGTAGCCACCGCTTCAGAAAAATCTTGCTTTCGCTCTTCGTCATTGCTGAATATCGATGCCCAAGGTGGAAAAATGAACACTTGAGAATGATAACGAAGCGTCTGGCAATGCGTGATGAGCTCATGCGAGATTGGCAGTTGTTCCAACTTACTGTAGCCATATACGTCCACAATACTGCGATCAAAAAACACATTCCCTTGGTGGACATTGAAAGCTCGGTAATTGCTCACTTCTGCCTTCATAATTTCGTCTCGAAAAGCTTGTTTGTCATTCCAAGGTAATGCTGAACCGTGATTGGCAACCTGCGTTTGTATCACGTGACGACCGGTTTCTGGCGCGCAGATAAAGCCTTGTGTTTTTAGCTGTTCGATTACCGAAGTTTTCCCTGCACCGGGACCACCAGTGAATACGATGAGTTTATTCAAAATTGTTTCCTTATTTTTTGTTTGAGTGAAGTAATGCGTGTACAGCCAAGAAAATGGGCATCATCTGGCGTTTGAAATTGGCATTTGGCACGCCAGCGTTAAGCGAGATCGGTAGTGGGAAATTTGGGGAATAGAACTGGGCAGTGAAGAGATATACAAAGTAAGAACCGAAACGACGTGTTCATCGGTTATGGAAAACGGAGGAATGCTGAGTGAAGCAAGCTCGCCCAAAATACTGGGTTGGGAAATGGTGCGATTGGTTCTGCTAGTTAACGCGTCAATTGGATATCTATATCAAGAAAATGGCACCTAAGCCTAAGAACGCAAAGAAACCAACGACATCGGTAACGGTCGTCAATACTACCGAGCCAGCCACGGCGGGGTCAATGTTAAACTTTTTCAACGTGAATGGTATCAACGTACCCGATGCCGCGGCCGCCAAACTATTGAGGAAAATGGCACAGCAAATAATAAGCGCCAATGGCAAAGAGTCAAACACCATGTAAACGACACCCGCGATCACCAATCCCATAATTAAACCATTAATGGTGGCGATTTTTAATTCCTTATTCACCAATAGCTTCAAGTTACTTTGGTGCAAGTGGTTTAGTGCGATACCTCGAATGGCCACCGCTAAGGTTTGGCTACCCGCGATGCCGCCCATACTCGCCACAACGGGCATTAAGATCGCAAGCGCAACGACTTGCTCGACCACATTATCAAAAAGCCCAATGATGGCGGAGGCTACGAAAGCGGTCAGCAAGTTAATCACCAACCAAAGTGCTCTTAGCCTTGTCGCCACGCTTAATGGTGTGAACAAATCTTCTTCGCTTCGTACGTTTTCTGCCACTACAGCTTGTAGGCTGAGTTCGCGCAACGTAATCGCAATGGTCGCCATCGACAAGACGCCCATAATTTTGCCACCAGCCATGATAGGAAACCAATGTGCTCCACCATCAATCGAGACTTGTTTGCTGACGCTTTGAATCGTTTGAATATCTTCTAGAATTGGCGTAACTACGGTCAAGTCGGTAAGTTTGATATGATTTTCGTGCAGCAACAGGGTTTGCGGCTCTATCGTACCAATCACACCACTTGCATCACGCACAATAATCAACCGCACTGGACTTTGCCCACGTTTTAGCAGCTCGGTTTTGATGCCTCCTACGCTGTTTTTAGGGTTTGCGACCAGAAAGTGAGGCTCGGCATAACGTCCAACTTTGTTGTCTTCATACGACAATGCTTGTTGGATATGCGCGACAGACTCTTCACTTTGATCAATAAGGTATTCATCTACAAATTCGGTCGGTAGAAAGTCCGCAAAGATGATCAGTTCTGAATCCGTTATGTACGCCAAGCGTTCATGTTGTAAGTCTTTATTGAGTGATTGATGAATGTGCTTGGCGGTGTCGTATCGGAGCAAATTTAATACCGTCCAATACTTCTCAGGCGGCACTGCTTCTATGACACGCTTACGGTAAGCAATGTTGACCGATTCCAAAATGTTCGCAATCTGTGCTTCTTGATAGTCTTTCAAAAAGCTCAAGTCTTCGGTCGATTCTATCGCTTTAATGATCTCAGCAAGCAAATGTGGCACTTTGCGGTTAATTTGCAATTGGTTGGAATCTATCATTACTTTTACCTATAGCTTTCACTACCACATTCGCCGCATTGACGATATGTGCTATCCGAAGACATGAATTCTTGATGTTAAAATTCTAGGCGATAGTTGACTTAATTGCGGAATTTATATTTCGCTCGCAGAAACAAAACGCCTCTGCATCAGTTCATGGTATAGACTTGAATGTGTGTCAGGCTCATTCGCCTTGTTTGATAATGGAGTAATCAATGGCACCTGTATTTTTTCTGACTCAGCAGGCCGCCTTACCAAGTCGTAAGGTGCTTCGTAAAGTGATTCAATTTTCGACAGCGTTGGCTCAGCCTATTGTGGTTTTAGTGGAAGACCATCGCCGAAGTGAAGATCACGCATTCGCTCATTTTCTCAGTTTCAACTCTGACCATATAGAAAAAAGACAAGCTGAGTTTGAAGCTTGGACCTTAAAGTTCAACGCATTAATTTTCGAACTTTGTGAAGAAGAAGAGCTTGAAACACCAACGCTCTCTTACGAGCATTTCAAAGGGAGCCATTGGGTTGAGCAAGTTGCGAAACGACTTGTTGACCACACTGACTTACTGCTCGTGGGACACTTTAACAAACACGAGATTCAAACGATGCTCACAGAACTAGCACAACAAGATTGCGACTTGTTGCTACTGAGTGAGCGGTCATGGCCTTCTCACGCCAACATGCTTTGTGCAATCGACCCACTTCATCGAGGGGATGAAAAGTCGATAGTAGATAAAGCCATCGTCTCGCGAGGCTCAAAATTAGAACAAACCTTAAGCGGGAAAATGACGCTCGTTTACTGCCGATACGTCGCACCATACCTCTCTCGCTATCGTGCAGAGATATTAAGCAATCAAAAAGCAGGCATTACAGATTTTATTAGTGCGCAAAAGTTAACGCGAGTTCCATTACTATTACCGGAAGGAAACCCTGAAACGGCGTTACCAAAAGCAGTTAAGCAATCACAAGCAGCGATTTTGATTATGGGGGCATGTAAACGAAGCATGTCATCTCAATTTTGGTCTGGCAGCACTGTAGACACGTTACTTGACCAACCACCTTGTGACCTACTGTTGGTCAACAGTTCCAAGGGCTGACTAGGTATTCCCTATTAACCAACCCTTTCAATACCAAGCGCAGTTATTGGCTCTTTACATCTTCTAACTGCGCGGCTTCATGCTCTGCGTTCAAGGCTTGTTTCTGCTGCTGTTTTATCTCATCCCAACTGCGTCCCGACTCAATCGCAGATACACGCTGATCGTATTTGTTGCAGGCTCTTTCGAGTACTTTCTCAGGATCTATGCCCTTTTCTCTTTCCAGCGCTTTTAATACGTTAAGATAGTTCCACAACACATCGCCTAACTCGTCTTCCAAATGACAAAGGCGATCCTCACGAATCTCTTCGCGGACTTCATCAACTTCTTTGCCAATGGCCTCCAGATAAGTCTCTACGCCTTTAAACCAAGTGTTGGTTTGGTCATATTGAGATTTTCTCGTCGCAATTACATACAGCTCATCAAATTTCTTCATTGCCTCTCCGTAGAACACGTTTTTATTTATGCCTTTTTAGGACGAATAAACTTCCCTTTAGCCGTCACTCTAACTTCGCTTTCGACCCGCAATTGAGCCACCAGTTGATATATACCGCGTCGTTCACCTTCACAGTGTGCAGTAATCGTGACTCGATCATCTAACTGAATAGGTGCATGGTAGCGCACATCCAACTGCGCCGTAAGGGCTTGAATGTCTCTAGATAACAAACAATGCGTCATTGCACCATCGAGAAGCGAACTGGCAATACCACCATGCAACAGGTCTGTGTAACCTTGATGACGCGGTAAAACGTGAAACTCTCCGACAACAGAACCATCGGCTAGGTATTGGTAGTTCACGGCCAAAGAGTTCGGATTCACATTAATTGAAGAACAAACCGCACATTGATGATGAGATTCGTGAGTGTAATGACAATAGCTGTTTGTAGACATGATAGTTACTCGGTTTCTCAAAAGAGTAATTAGCATATGCCAACAATTAAAAAGAAACGGCGAGTAATCTTTGTTTGCATGTTGCAGGGCCAGCAACCTCGCTTTTCATAACACTAAATAATCATTTTAATAATTAACGATAATTTCCAGTTTATTTAGAGTGGCGATATGGTTTGCATAGTGATTACGCAACGTTATGAAAAGGCGACTTATGAAGTTTCTCCACACGATGATCCGTGTAGCTGACCTAGACAAATCTATCGAATTTTATACAAAAGTTCTGGGAATGAGTGTTTTGGATCGTTTTGAAAACCAAGAATACCGTTACTCACTGGTGTTTGTTGGTAACACTGATCAACCAGATGGCGCGACCATCGAGCTAACTTATAACTGGGATACCGACAGTTACGACTTGGGTAACGCATTCGGACACATGGCACTGGGGTCTGAAGATATTTACGCCGCTTGCGAAAAAATTAAAGCGCTTGGTGGCAACGTTACTCGCGAGCCAGGTCCAATGAAAGGCGGAGAAACTCACATCGCGTTCATTAAAGATCCCGATGGTTACCAAATCGAACTCATCCAAACTCAAAAATAACGAGGTTTCCTATGACAGACGCATTATTTCAACCCATTCAACTTGGCTCTCTCTCATTAAAAAACCGTATCGTTATGCCTCCGATGACGCGTTCTCGTGCTTCTCAACCAGGTAATATCGCTAACGACATGATGGCGACCTACTATGCTCAACGTGCTGAAGCGGGCCTAATCGTTGCTGAAGGCACACAAATTTCGCCAATGGGTCAAGGCTATGCATGGACACCAGGCATTTACAGCCCAGAGCAAATTGCTGGCTGGAAAAAAGTAACTGATGCAGTGCACGAGAAAGGCGGCACTATCTTCGCGCAATTGTGGCACGTTGGTCGTGTGACTCACCCTGATAACATTGGCGGTGAGCAACCTATTTCTTCTTCTGCGCTAAAAGCAGAAAACGTGAAAGTATTTGTCGATAACGGCACAGACGAACCGGGCTTTGTCGACGTGGTTGAGCCACGTGAAATGACCAAACAAGACATCAAGAACGTTATTGAATTGTACCGCCAAGCCGCACTAAACGCGATAGAAGCCGGATTCGATGGTATCGAGCTTCATGCAGCGAATGGCTACTTGGTTAACCAGTTTATCGATTCTGAAGCGAATAACCGCACCGATGAATACGGTGGCTCTATTGAAAACCGTCTGCGTTTTCTTGGTGAAGTGATAGAAGCGATGACGCAAGCCATTGGCGCTGAGCGTGTTGGTGTTCGTCTTGCGCCATTCACTTCGTTAAATGGCACCGTTGATAGTACGCCAGTCGAAACCTACACCGCCGCTGCAGCGCTGCTTGATAAACTCAATGTGGTTTACATTCACATTGCAGAAGTAGATTGGGACGACGCGCCAGACACTCCGCACAACTTTAAAACCGCAGTTCGTGAGGCGTACAAAGGCACACTGATCTATGCCGGTCGTTACAACGCAGAAAAGGCGCAACACGCGATTGAAAGTGGTTTAGCTGACATGATTGGCTTTGGCCGTCCGTTTGTTGCAAACCCAGACTTACCAAGCCGCATCAAGCATGGCTATCCACTGGCAGAACATGACCCTGCCACATTGTTCGGCGGCGGTGAAAAAGGCTTAGTGGACTACCCTGCGTACCACGCGGGTTAATTCATCTACGTAAAGCTGATTCGCAACTCGCGACAAACCAATAGCTAACCCAAAAGAACCTTGCTCTTCCCCCTGTGACGCCAAGATGCAGGGTTCTTTTTAGGCAAGCCACCAGAATTAACGTCTTTGACAAGATGTACAACCTCGGCACGCAGAGCGCGTCGTTTTACTGAGCAAACGGCGTTGTACTTTACAGTAAGCATTCTTTAAAGCACGACGACCTGAAAACCAATCATCCGGTTTAGTGAGGATTAAGTAGCCGTTAAACCTCTTAACCAACTCGGTTCGGTTGTTTTCGATAAATCGGCTATCAAACTCGATGTCGAAGTAATCCAAAGCCTCTTCGATACAAGTAAAGCTGGCAATTTTTTCCTGAATCGTATTCTCTGTCATCGTTTCTTTAGCGTAATCATTTTCAATGAAGTCTAAGTGCCTCGCGCTTTACGTTCTTTGATTTAGCGCTTCTTAAGATCATTCTTTATGGGGTTTCCATATTGAAATTCAATTTGGGAATTCGTTAACCCACCTAGCATTTTCATTTTGACAATCACTTTAAGGCACTGATTTAAATAAACATTATTTCTGGTTCATATTTTGCTCTACTTCATTAAACGGAATGTTGGAGCAACACGATATGACTTACAGAGCAGAAGTAGACGGATTAAGGGCGATTGCTGTCACGTTGGTGATTTTGTTTCATGCAGGAGTTGAGCAATTCGCTGGTGGCTTTATTGGCGTCGACGTATTCTTTGTGATCAGCGGCTATTTGATCACTGCCATCGTGATTAACGACTTAGAAAACCAGAAGTTCAGCCTTGGTGATTTTTATGAGCGACGCATTCGTCGCATACTCCCCCTCTTACTGGTGGTGATCGCCGTCAGCTATTTGATGTCTTGGTGGCTATTTTTGCCGCAAGCACACAAAGACGTTGGTCAATTTGCAGTGTCTTCCATTCTCTCTTCATCCAACATTCTTCTGTATTTGAAAGGCCACAATTACTTCGGTTTAGAAGATCAAGCCAACCCGCTGTTCCACACATGGAGCTTGGGCGTTGAAGAACAATACTACATTGTCATTCCTTTGCTACTCATGCTACTCGCTCGTGGCAAAAACGCGTTTTACCTGACTTTTTTTATCACGGTATTTGTGCTGAGTTTGATGACTATTGTCTACGCGAGCAACGATCCTGATTTCGCTTTTTACATGATCTTCTCTCGCGCTTGGGAGCTGGCAACCGGTTCATTACTCGCATTAGTGATGAGAAAAGTCCAAGTTCAATCTAACGATACTCTAGCAACCATTGGCATCGTTTTGATATTGGCTTCCTCGCTTTTGTTTGAAAAATCGCAAGATGGCGCGGGCATTACGCTGCTGGTGCCGGTCATCGGTAGCGCGTTGGTGATTTTGTTTGCCTCTAAAGACAATGTCTGCGGTAGATTACTGAGCCTAAAGTGGGTCGTGTTCGTCGGCTTAATCAGCTACAGCTTATACTTGTGGCACATTCCATTATTTGTCTTTTACCGCTACGTGTTGGACACAACACAAGACATCAATATCCCACTTTACGTTGTCACTCTTTTTGTACTTTCTTACTTCACTTGGCGCTTTATTGAAAAGCCGTTCCGTAGCCGAAAAGCCATGAGCATGCGCACTGTGTCCGCGGTTATTGTGTTGTTGACGTTGCCCTTGCTAACGCTCGGCGTTATCGGTCATCAAAACGGTGGTTTTCCAGAAAGAAGCGCATTTTTCGAGGCTATGCGCGTTAACAACGGTTATGGTTTAGATTGCAACGGCAACACCAACGTTAACGATGTGTGCTCGTCTGCGCCGCAGCCCGCCATCGCTGTGTTAGGCAATAGTCACAGCATGGTTTACGTGAAGCGTCTATCCGAAGTAACACCAACTGGCGTGGTGCAACTTACTCAAGATTCCTGTGCGGTCGGTTATGTCGACATCCTAGAAGCTGCTGGCTCAATTTCTTGCCGACAGTTCTTCAATGAGGCTGTCGATACAATTCTAAGTACCCCTTCCATTCGTCGCGTTGTTATCTCTTCTAATTTCAATAAAGAGCTTTCACAAGCCGATTATGAAGCATCATTAACCAAATTATTGAATGAACTGAAAGGAAAGGAAGTGGTCGTTTTCGGTCCAACCCCTTCTGCACCGTTTGCGGTAGGAGAATGCCTTTGGAAAGCGCGTTTGTTTGGCGAGACAGAAGAGTCTGCCTGCGACTTTTCTCCCAAACAACATCACCCTCAAAACGTGGCGAAGTTAGTGAACTACTTTGAGCAATTTGAGCACGTTGAGTTTGTCGACTTGACCGATGCCATTTGCAGAAATGGCGTATGTCGAATGAGAGTTGGAGCAAACAATGCGATGTATACGGATGACAGCCATTTATCTTACAAAGGTGCTGAGTTGGTGCTTGGGCATTACCTCAACACTACAAATGAAGCGCAACAGTTCACTTACGACCGACAATAACCAAGGAAATAAACTTTTATGCTTCAGCGTTTATCTCAGGTAAGCGCTGAATGCTTTAAAGCAAGACAAAGCTAGGCGTCTATTTGAAAATGCGCGGATCAAACGCGAAATCGAGCTTTTCGGCTTTCTTGATGATCTCTTTCATTTTGGGATGATTTGGATTCACCACGTAGTTTTTATCACGAGGTGAAATCGTTGAAGGCACTTGCAGCGCGGCAAACTCTGGATGAGGATCATTGAGAAACTGATCACCAATGTACTGCGTAGACTCGCTCGCCGGTATTGCTCGCCACGTCACAGGGAGATCTTCTTCATCTAAGGTGGCGATGAGGTATTCTGGCATTTCAATACGATATAAATCGTAAAGTTTGGTGATAGCAGGATCGTTGTTTACGTGAACAAACACTTCCAACGAGCAAAGGGATTCCGATTCAGAGAAGTAGAGGGCTTCGGTTCCTTTTGAGTTCCATCGCCCTCCAAATAACTTTGCGCCAACGGGGCTGAATGGCGTGTCAGCAAATTTCTTTTGTGTGAGACGATAGAGCTTCATATTACGAGAATACCCCGTGCTCTAAACGGCCGATCAAATCTTTTACGATTTCAAAATCCACCGTGGTCGAGACCATATCAAGTGGACGTTTTCCACCTAAGCCATACACATTCTCTCTCATCCATTTTAACGCGCGCTCTTCGTCGTCAAACAGTTCTGTCGCGAGTTTCAATAACATCGCTAATCGATAGATTGCATCACTTTCTTGCGTATTGAAGCGTTCATCGTTTTTTAGACGACGCTTGACCGTGCTGACAGGTATCAATGTGACGTTTTGAAACTCACTCTGAGAAAGCTTCACACGCTCAACAATATTGCGATACACCTTTGGCTCAAAGCCTTTGTGAACCGCATCAGTGCGACCTGTTTCAGCGTCTTCAATACCCAACATAAACCAGAAATTGGCTTTATGAGGTTGTTTCGGTTTGAAGCTTTTTAATGCTGCAGTTGCCATATCAAGCTCCTGTGGTTCATATGGTCCAGTTATTATGGTTCAAATGAGCTTAATTTTCAATCAAAGTAACAATCAAAGTAAAAAGATAGGTAAAGAAAAAGGCGAGCTTTTCGCCCGCCTCTCTTACTTATTCATCAACTTTGTTTACGCATCTATCGATGAACATCGTTTCACTTATTGCAAGTCAAAACGATCCGCGTTCATGACTTTCGTCCATGCGGCGATGAAGTCATGGATGAATTTTTCCTGATTATCATCTTGCGCATACACTTCCGCATACGAACGCAGGATCGAGTTTGAACCAAAGACAAGATCCACTCGAGTAGCCGTCCACTTCACAGCGTCGGTTTTACGATCACGGATTTCATATTGATTAGCACTCACTGGTTTCCACGTATATGCCATGTCAGTAAGGTTCACGAAGAAATCATTCGACAAAGTGCCGACTCGCTCAGTAAATACGCCCTCTTTTCCACCGCCGTAGTTACTGCCTAGAACGCGCATACCACCGATAAGTACCGTCATTTCTGGCGCCGTTAGCCCCATAAGCTGAGCACGATCTAATAAAAGCTCTTCTGGCTTAACCGCGTAGTCTTTCTTCAACCAATTTCGGAAACCGTCAGCAACAGGCTCAAGTACTTCGAACGATTCCACATCCGTCATCTCTTGGGTGGCATCACCTCGGCCTGGCGCGAATGGCACGGAAACATCATGACCTGCGGCACGCGCAGCCAGTTCAATACCTACGTTCCCAGCAAGCACGATAGCGTCTGCAACACTACAGCCCTCTTCTGCTGCTATTTTTTCTAGCACAGCAAGAACACGGCTTAGACGTTCAGGTTCGTTCCCTTGCCAATCTTTTTGCGGAGCCAAGCGAATTCTCGCGCCATTTGCACCTCCTCGACGGTCAGAGCCACGGTAAGTACGCGCGCTATCCCACGCCGTACTGACTAACTCACTAATGGATAGGCCACTTGCTTCAATTTTTGTTTTCACTAAATCGACATCGTAGTCTGTCTTACCTGCGGGCGTTGGGTCTTGCCAAATAAGATCTTCGCTTGGCACATCTGGGCCGAAATAACATGATTTTGGTCCTAGATCGCGGTGTGTCAACTTAAACCAGGCACGAGCAAAAACGTCATCAAAGTACGCAGGGTCATTTTGGAACTTTTCTGCAATCTTACGATATTCAGGGTCCATTTTGAGCGCCATATCGGCGTCGGTCATGATTGGATTGTAGCGCTTAGAACCGTCTTCAACATCGACAGGCTTGTCTTGTTCTTCAATGTCGATTGGCTCCCATTGCCATGCGCCGGCTGGGCTCTTTTTCAGTTCCCAGTCATACTTAAATAGTAGGTGGAAGTATCCGTAATCCCATTGTGTAGGGTGTGTTGTCCAAGCACCTTCAATACCACTCGTTACCGCGTCACGGCCAATACCACGTGTTTTGTGATTAATCCAGCCAAGACCTTGCTCATGAACGTCTGCTGCTTCGGGCTCTGGGCCAAGGTTTGCGGCATCACCATTACCATGACACTTACCCACCGTGTGACCACCAGCTGTGAGCGCGACGGTTTCTTCATCGTTCATTGCCATTCGCGCAAAGGTCACTCGCATGTCATGTGCTGTTTTGAGAGGATCTGGGTTACCGTCTACCCCTTCAGGGTTCACATAGATAAGACCCATCATTACCGCAGCAAGCGGGTTTTCTAAATCTCGCTCACCAGAGTAGCGGCTGTTATCAGCGTCACTTGTGGCTAACCATTCTTGCTCAGAACCCCAGTAAGTGTCTTTTTCTGGGTGCCATATGTCCTCTCGTCCAAACGCAAAGCCAAAGGTCTTAAAACCCATGGATTCGTACGCCATGTTACCGGCAAGGACAATCAGGTCTGCCCAACTTAGTTTGTTGCCATATTTTTTCTTGATTGGCCATAAAAGGCGTCGAGCCTTATCGAGGTTGGCGTTATCTGGCCAAGAGTTGAGAGGAGCAAAGCGTTGGTTGCCTGTAGCAGCACCGCCACGACCATCCGCAATACGATAACTGCCCGCTGCATGCCATGCCATTCGGATCATTAAACCACCGTAGTGTCCCCAGTCGGCAGGCCACCAGTCTTGGCTATCAGTCATTAAATCTTTTAAATCTTTTTTAAGTGCTTCGACATCTAGCTTTTTCAGTTCTTCTTTGTAATTAAAGTCCTGACCAAATGGGTTGGTTTTGGAGTCGTGTTGATGCAGGATGTCTAAGTTCAAGGCATTCGGCCACCAATCCATCACCGACTTATCTGTAGATGTTTGCCCACCATGCATAACTGGACATTTACCTAC
>NZ_JAWOTC010000025.1:0-64915 GCF_033338675.1 Vibrio sp. Vb1574 | reverse complement strand
TAATTTCAGACATGAATGTCGCTCTTATTAGGAGTGATAAAGGTAACAGGATATCAGTTTCGAGCTTAGGTTTAAATGATTGCGACTGAATGCTTAATTGAGGCGACCAGGTTGTGACTTATCTCTTACTCCAAGTGAAATTTCTGCTAATTTAATCCCAATTCCATTTTAGTTTGGTGAAAAACATATACTCTCCGCGTCGGTATTTTTATACTGGCCGTAGAAGTATTAAGGGACTCATTACAATGAATCGTCGCAGAAAGAAAAAGCAGCAAGTCGACTATGTCGAATTGGTTAAACAAAAATTCGCTGCTATCGACTGGAAGCAGCCGTTCAACAAAGAGCAATGGTTGGAGCGTATACAGCCTGTTAAGCAGTTTTGGTTGCGTCTGCCTAAATTTCACCAGCGTGCTTTGATGGTCTTAGTGCCATTGATTCTGGTACTCCTTGTTATTCCTTTGCCTAATAAAGCAGACCAGCCAGTTGAGCAGACTGAGGTCGATCATCAACGCGTAGCGATTGAGCTGAACGCGCAGAGTTTAAGCCAGCAGAGAACCTCTCAGAACTCTGGACCGAAATCTGAAGACTGGAAAGAGTACACGGTTAAAAATGGTGATACATTAGCGCAGGTTTTCAGAAGTAATCAGCTCTCTATGGCGGATCTTAGCGCTCTGGTCAACATAGAAGGCAGTGATAAGCCGCTAAGCCAAATAAAGCAGGGACAATTGATTCGCTTTAAGCTTAGTGACGAAGGTGAGTTAGATATGCTACAGCTGGAAAAAAGCGGGCGGTCCGTTATGTTTTTCCGTTTATCGGATGGGACCTTTGGACGTAACAAGTAAACGCTTCAAATGAAAAGACGCGAAGATATCGCGTCTTTTTAGTTAGTCTTTCATAGCGATTAGTTTTCATAGTAACCAATCGAATTGAAGCTTATTGCGCTACGGATTCTTTCCGCATATCCACATGAGGGATACCATCTTCAAGGTAGCACTCTGAGATAACCTTGAATCCATGACTTGCATAAAACGGGATGAGGTGTTCTTGAGCACCTATATCGATTGTCTGCCCTGGCCATAATGTTTCGCATTGTGCCAAGGCCTTGTCCAATAACTTATGACCTAAGCCACCGCCTCGCGCGATCTGCTTTGTCACCACTCGACCAATACTCACATTGTCATACGTAGTGCCTGCGGGCAGTAATCTTGCGCAAGCAACCAGTTCATCACCGTGATAGCCTATTAGATGATAAACGCCTTCCAGCGTGTCCTTACCATCAAGTTCAGGGTAAGGGCAGGTTTGTTCAACAACGAATACATCCACACGCAATTTCATCATTTCATACAGCTGCGTGGTTGTTAGCTGAGCAAAGGGCAAAGTAATCCAAGTGAGCATGTTGTTATCCGTAATGAGAATAGAGTGACTGACTTTACTTTGTTTTGAGCTCATACTCATTAACAAAGGTTAATTAGCACTGGTTTTCCCACCAAATCTGGTGATAATGTGCCCTCTTTCCATCTCACCTGAGGATATCCCCGTGAGCAAACAAACATTCGATCAAGTTGGGCTTAACCCAGCGTTACTTGCCACACTTGATTCCCTGAACTATACCCACATGACGCCAATTCAAGCTTTGAGCTTGCCTGCAATCCTAAAACATCGTGATGTCATCGGGCAGGGTAAAACGGGCTCAGGTAAAACCGCTGCATTTGGTTTAGGGGTTTTATCGAACCTCAACGTCAAACGCTTTCGTGTCCAGTCATTAGTATTGTGTCCAACACGTGAGCTTGCAGATCAAGTAGCGAAGGAAATTCGTACTTTAGGTCGCGGCATTCATAATATTAAAGTGCTTACTCTCTGCGGTGGGATGCCTATGGGGCCACAAATTGGTTCGTTAGAGCATGGTGCGCATATCCTAGTTGGTACTCCTGGTCGTATTTTGGATCACCTTGAAAAAGGCCGAATTGATCTTAGCGAACTGAATACCTTGGTGCTAGATGAAGCTGATCGCATGTTGGACATGGGTTTCCAAGACGCATTAGATGCAATCATCGATGCAGCGCCAAAGCAGCGTCAAACTCTACTTTTCAGTGCTACTTTTCCAGAAAAAATTGAGCAAATTGCGCAGCGTATAATGCAGACACCGGAAGTGATTAAGGTGGAATCGACGCATGATACTTCAAGCATTGCGCAGTACTTCTATAAAGTTGAAGGCTCGGAAGCGCGTGATGAAGCATTGGCGAATTTGCTGCTGACTCACCAACCAGAGTCCGCGGTGGTTTTTTGTAATACCAAAAAAGAAGTACAAAGTGTCGCAGATGAGTTGCATCACAAAGGATTCAGCGTTATCGATATCCATGGGGACTTAGAGCAGCGTGAACGCGACCAAGCATTGGTGCAGTTTGCTAACAAGAGTGTGTCTATCCTTGTTGCAACAGACGTTGCAGCGCGTGGTTTGGACGTTGATAATCTTGATGCTGTCTTTAACTTTGAGCTATCGCGCGATCCTGAGGTTCATGTGCACCGTATTGGTCGTACAGGTCGTACAGGTCGTACAGGTCGTGCGGGTAGTAAAGGTTTAGCGTTCAGCTTTTTTGGTGAGAAAGACGGTTTACGTGTAGCTCGTATTGAAGAATACCTAGAGATGGACGTGGTACCAGCAACATTGCCTGCCAAATCAAATCAGCAGCCATACCAAGCGAAGATGGTTACGATTAACATTGATGGCGGTAAGAAACAGAAAGTACGACCGGGTGATATTTTAGGTTGTTTGACAGGAAAAAATGGTATTCCAGGCTCTCAAGTCGGAAAGATCCACCTATTCCCTGTGCGCGCTTATGTTGCCGTCGAAAAGTCTGTGGCTAAAAAGGCTCTACAGACCATTAGTAACGGCAAGATGAAAGGGCGCCAGTTCCGGGCGCGAATTCTTAAATAGCTCAAATAGCAGAGAAAAAGCTCTTCGTTTGAAGAGCTTTTTTCTTTTTGGAGTTTATTTGAGAGTGTGATCTTTGGTTAAGCGTGCTTTGATTCGACTCAAACTGATTGGCGTAATGCCCAGGTAGGCCGCAATTTGACTATCGGTAATACGTTGCTTTAAATCTGGGTAATGAGCGCAAAATAATTGATATCGTTCCTCTGGAGAGTAGAGCAACATAAAGCGTTCTTTATTCTCTTTATTAACCAGTTGGTTTTCGAGTAGCTTTAAGTAAATGGCGTGCTTTTCTGCTCGCCAGTGATGCAACGTTTCAATTGGCAAGCAAAATAGCTGACAAGCGCTCAGCGTTTCCAATAAGTAAGGCGAAGGTTGGTCCTTTATTATGCTCTCAAACCCGATAACCCAGTCCTTCTCCCAATAAAATTCTTTACTGAATTCTTTGCCGTGCTCAGTAAGATAGCTTGCGTGGCATAACCCCTCAATGATGAAGTAAAGGTGTGAGCTCAACTCCCCTTGGTGATTAAGAATGTGGCGTGTAGGCAGTTCGAGTAACTCACCATTTTCAATAAGTTGGTTTGCTTCTGTCTCTAAAAAGCCATGTTTGACTAAGTCTGAAAAAAGATCGCTGTGCATGTGATAACTCGGAAACGGTTTTCTTTATTTTAACGGGTTTTATTGATAACAAAAAAGCGGCTCATGAGAGCCGCTTAGTGTTGTTGTCAAATCAACCTTATTTATTCAGATCGATTTGATAAATTGCGAAACCAATGTCGTCTGTTGACACGCGTTTCATTGGGTATTGTCCTTTCTCTTTGATGAACTGCGCTGCTTTATCGCTAGGGGAGGTTTCGAAACGAATATCTAGCTTGTTATCGGACTTAATCGGTGCGAAAGACCAGTTGTTGTCAGCGCTTGGTGTCACTTCTCCTTTTTCTTCACTCACGCGAGAAATATAAGTGGCGACGACAGAGCGGTTTTCATCTGGTGCGTCAAATGCAATGAAATCTGGGCCTGTACCAGGAAAAGTATTGCTATAAGCACGGTAGTTATTGGTTGCGATGATGAAATCTTGCTTCGAATTGACAGGCTTACCATTAAACGTCAGATTCACAATGCGCTGAGAATCTGGATTAATCACTTTACAATCCGCATCGTACTTCGGCGGTTGGGTAACGTCGATTTGGTAGTTAACTCCATCAATAACATCGAAGTTGTAAGTACGGAAATTATCCCAATCAATCAAAGATTGCGGTTTAGGATTGTTGATGTCGATGTGGTTGAATTGACCCGCACTGCACTCTAGCCATTCGCGAACTTCTTTACCTTTCACTTTCATCGCAACCAAGGTGTTTGGGTATAAGTAAAGATCGGCCGCATTACGAAAGGTGAGCTGACCGGATTCTACTTCTGTAAAGTTATTCGGATCGTTCTTACGACCGCCGACTTTAAATGGTGCTGCCGCACTCAGTACTGGAATGTCAGAAAGGTCTGGGTCGCCTTGAATAAAGCGTTCTACGTAGTCTTTCTGAGCAAGGTTAACGATTTGAATGGTGGGGTCGTCCTGCACTAATGCCAAGAAGCTGTACATGACATCATTTGCTTTGCCGATTGGTTGGTTTACAAATTCACGAGTGCCTTTGTGATCTTCTTCTAACGCTTTCACAATATCTTCATCGGCTTTAGCTAATGACTTCTTATTTACTTTATCGAAGATAGGGCGTGCTTCTGCTTGGCCTTCGATGACTTGCCATCTGCCGTCTTTCTCTTTCAGCATCAAATCCATCACACCTACGTGACTTCCCCAGCGACCCGGCATCACGGACGTTACACCATTGATGGTCCCTTTATCTATATCAACACCAGGTAGGTTTGCGAAGTCTTTCCCTGGGAAGACTGCGTGAGAGTGGCCAAAAGCAATTGCATCAATACCTTCAACTTCTGTGAGGTAGTAAACAGAGTTTTCAGCTCCTAGCTTGTATGGATCAGTAGAAATGCCCGAGTGTGGAATCGCCACAATCACGTCTGCGCCTTCTTTCTTCATTTGAGGAATCAGTTTCTCTGCTGTTTCCTTAATGTCTTTAGCAAAGACTTTGCCTTCTAAGTTCTTCTTATCCCACACCATAATTTGTGGTGGTACAAAGCCGATGTAACCCACTTTTATTTGATGCGCTTCGCCGTTTGTGTCTTTAAAAGTGTGAGTTTTGATGAGGTAAGGCTTGAAGTAATGCTCACCGGTTTGTTTATCAAATACGTTTGCGTTGATGTAAGGGAAGTTTGCCCCCTTCAACGTCTTTTGTAGAAAATCTAAGCCATAGTTGAACTCATGATTGCCAATGTTGCCCACATCGTAGTCTAGCTGGTTCATCGCTTTGTAGACTGGGTGCACGTCGCCGGGATTAATCCCCTTTGCTGCCATGTAATCGCCCATTGGGCTGCCCTGAATTAAATCACCGTTATCTACTAGTACCGTGTTTTCTGCCTCGGACTTAGCTTGTTTCACTATTGTCGCAGCGCGACTTAAACCGATTTGCTGTGATGGTTGGTCTTTGTAGTAATCGTAATCCATCACGTTGGTGTGAATGTCGGTGGTTTCGATAATACGAAGCTTGATGGTATCGGCCATTGCTGGGCCAGCAAGCGTTAGCATGCCACTTAAAACTGCGAGGGAAATAGGATGAACTGCCACTTTCATTTGGTGCTCCAATTCAATGATAAGGGGAAATCGTACTGCGTAATGTATCAAATACAGGTGCAACTCGATGATAAAGATACAGAAAACTGTGAACATTAATCAGTTTACTGAACCTTATTCATATTAACCGCCGACTTTTTCACGCTTTTGAATGAGACCAAACAAAAACTTCTTAGCAGATTTTTGAATAAAAAATGAAATTTTAGAATTTCAGGTAATATAAACGCCCCGCCATAATGCTTGCATAACGATATCAATGGACGATGAGCAAGCACATGGCAACGAACGATTCAGTCACTTCTTTCCCTAAACCAAAGCCCCGGTTAGTTTCTGACAACCCAGTCGCTGGTGTTACTCGTTTTGCAAAGCAATCGCTACAGCCTGGTGAAGTCGCCTTAGTCGGTGCAGGACCAGGCGATCCTGAACTTCTGACGGTGAAAGCACTGAACTGCTTGCAGCAAGCTGATGTGGTTTTGTACGACTACTTGGTGTCTGAAGAAATCATGGCATTGATTCCAAGCGATACGATTTTGGTGTGCGTTGGGAAGCGAGCTGGGCATCACAGTGTGCCGCAGGAGAAGACGAATCAGCTTTTGGTGGATTTTGCCAAGCAGGGCTACAAAGTAGTGCGCATTAAAGGTGGGGATCCGTTTGTATTCGGTCGTGGTGGTGAAGAGTTAGAAGTGCTTGCTGATGCCGGCGTTCGTTTTCAAGTTGTCCCTGGCATTACCGCAGCAGCTGGCGCAACCGCTTATGCTGGTATTCCACTGACTCATCGTGATTATGCGCAATCGGCCATCTTTGTGACTGGCCACTTGAAAGAAGAAAGTGATGAGATGGATTGGTCCACGTTGGCGCGTGGGAATCAGACTTTAGTGATCTACATGGGGCTGATGAAATCACACTATATTCAGAATCAACTCATTAAGCATGGTCGTTCAGCGTCGACTCCGATTGCCATTATTGAGCGTGGCACGCAGATTCAACAAAAAGTATTTACGGGAGAACTCTCCCAACTCTCTGATTTATCGAAGGAAGCACAGTCGCCATCTTTGATTGTTGTCGGAGAGGTAGTGCGACTGTCTCAAAAGTTAGACTGGTTTTTGTCTAGTACTGAATTCAACAAAAGTGCTATTGCCAACTCCATATAATTTCAGACCAAAGATTAGAGACGTAATGCGCCTTCAAGCTTAAAAAGGAAATACAAAACATGGACCAACAACGTTTAACTCACCTTAAACAACTCGAAGCGGAGAGTATCCACATCATCCGTGAAGTTGCGGCTGAGTTTGATAACCCAGTCATGATGTATTCGATTGGTAAAGACTCATCAGTGATGCTGCACCTAGCGCGTAAAGCTTTTTACCCAGGTAAGATTCCATTTCCATTGCTGCATGTCGACACCGATTGGAAGTTCCGCGAGATGATTGAATTTCGTGATCGCACCGCGGCCAAATACGGTTTTGAGCTTTTGGTACATAAGAATCCAGAAGGTCTAGCCATGGGCTGTAGTCCGTTTGTTCATGGTTCTTCTAAGCACACTGACATCATGAAGACTCAAGGCTTAAAACAAGCGCTGAACAAGTACGGTTTTGATGCGGCCTTTGGTGGCGCGCGCCGCGATGAAGAGAAATCACGGGCGAAAGAGCGCGTGTATTCATTCCGCGATAAGAACCATACATGGGACCCTAAAAACCAACGTCCTGAGCTATGGAAGACGTACAACGGTCAGGTTAATAAGGGTGAGAGCATTCGTGTATTCCCACTGTCTAACTGGACTGAGCTTGATATCTGGCAATACATCTATTTAGAAAACATCGAGATCGTGCCGCTTTACCTCGCGGACAAACGCCCAGTTGTTGAACGCGATGGCATGCTGATCATGGTTGATGATGATCGTATGGAGCTTCAACCGGGTGAAGTGATTGAAGAGAAGAGTGTGCGCTTCCGTACCCTTGGTTGTTATCCATTGACTGGGGCTATCGAGTCTGAAGCAAACACTTTAACTGGCATTATCGAAGAGATGCTGGTGGCAACGTCGAGTGAGCGCCAAGGCCGAGCGATCGACCACGATCAGTCAGGATCGATGGAGCTTAAGAAACGTCAAGGTTACTTCTAAAGGATCTAAGGAAAGATAATGAACAGTGCAGTTGAAGCTCAATTAGCCGAGCTTGGTATCGAAGGCTATTTAACACAACACCAGTACAAGTCGTTACTTAGATTCTTGACTTGTGGCTCGGTGGATGACGGTAAAAGTACATTAATCGGTCGCTTACTCCATGACTCAAAACAAATTTATGAAGATCAGCTAGCGGCAGTGCATTCAGACAGCCAACGTGTGGGTACCACGGGTGAAAAGCCCGACCTTGCGTTGTTGGTCGATGGCTTACAAGCTGAGCGAGAGCAGGGGATCACGATTGATGTGGCTTACCGCTATTTCTCGACGCAGAAACGTAAATTCATCATTGCAGATACTCCTGGACACGAGCAGTACACACGTAACATGGCTACAGGCGCATCGACATGTGACTTAGCTGTGATTCTGGTTGATGCACGTAAGGGCATTCTCGATCAAACTCGTCGTCACTCTTTCATTTCCAACCTGTTGGGTTTGAAGCACTTTGTTGTGGCGATCAACAAGATGGACTTAGTGGATTACTCCCAAGAGCGCTTTGAAGAGATCCGCGATGAGTATCTGAAGTTCTCTGAGAATCTGACAGGGGATATTGATATTCAAATCATCCCGATCTCAGCGCTTGAAGGGGACAATGTGGTGGATAAAGGCCAAAACCTGACTTGGTTTAAAGGCCCATCATTGCTTGAGCTTCTTGAAACGGTCGATGTGGATCAAGAAAAAGGCGCGGGTGAATTCCGCTTCCCTGTGCAATACGTTAATCGTCCTAACCTCGATTTCCGTGGTTTTGCGGGGACCATTTCTTCTGGTTCGATCAAAGTCGGTGATGCCATTAAAGCTTTGCCATCGGGTAAAACGTCAACTGTGGCACGTATTGTGACCTTTGATGGTGATATCGAAGAAGCTCGTGCCGGATTAGCTGTCACTCTGACGCTAAGCGATGAGATCGATATTAGCCGTGGCGATTTGATTGTTCTAGATAATGCTCAAGTGGAAACCACAAACCATTTGCTTGCCGATGTGGTGTGGATGACAGAGCAACCCCTGCAACCGGGTCGTGACTATGACATCAAAATCGCAGGTAAGAAAACCGTAGGTCATGTTGAAGCGATTCGTCATCAATATGACATTAATAATCTCTCGACTCATAGCTCGGCAGAGCTGCCATTGAATGGTATTGGTTTGTGTGAATGGTCTCTTAATGAGTCAGTCGCGCTGGACAATTATCAAGACTGTGCAGATACCGGTGGCTTTATCATTATCGATCGTCTGACAAACGTGACGGTTGGTGCTGGCATGGTTAAAGAGAGCCTCGCCGTGGTTGAGCGCGATTTGACGGACATCTCTGCGTTTGAAGTTGAGCTTAATGCGCTTGTCCGTAAACACTTCCCACACTGGGAAGCAAAAGACGTCAGCCAGTTTCTGAAAAAGTAACTGGCTCACCCAAGTACGATAATTTCAGGCACTGTTTGCTGTTGTACTTGGGGTGTCGCTACCTAACTGAATTGCGAAATGTCGTTAGGTATTCTCCTAATACCAGAATGCTTCGGTGGAGCCCAAGAAACCGAGCATTCTGATGTTCTTTTCGCTTGCGCTGATTTTTGTCTGTTTGCTCGTTTGTCGGTGATTCATGGATAAATGAGTCGTTGTTGTGCCCTTTAGGGCTATTTGGTAAGGAAAGGCTATGTGGGAACAAGGGTTTGTGTTAGCGATTTTGCTTGGCATTATCACTTGCTTGCTTGTCACGAAAATTAAGCCTAGTTATGTCTTTGCGGGTGCCGCTTTTATTGCATTCATGGCTGGGATGATGGATTCAGCCACTATCGCATCCAATTTTACCAACTCTTCATTGTTAACCCTGGTTCTATTGATTCTTGCATCCTGTGCTCTAGAAAAAACACTGCTGATCAGTTGGGTGAGCCGAAGTATCTCTGAGGGCCAGTTAGGCAGCGTGATTGCTAAGCTCGGTGTATCGACAGCCTTGCTCTCTTCATTTACGAATAATACCGCTGTGGTTGTCTCATTGATTGGGGCGATTAAGCGTAATCAGCAGCATGCACCTTCGAAATTACTTATCCCATTGTCTTACGCCGCCATTTTTGGTGGCACGTTAACTTTGATTGGTACGTCGACTAACTTAATCATCAACAGCTTTGTTGAAGACGCAGGCTTACCGAGCCTGAGCTTTTTTACACCTACGATGATAGGTTTGGCTGTGCTGGTGGGAGGGATGCTGATTCTTATCCCGCTCAGCTACTTGCTACCGAATTATGATGATCAAAACCAAGAAGATTTACCTTACTTTCTTGAGTCTCGCGTTGAGCCTGGATCACCGCTAGTTGGGCGTACGATCAGCGAGAATAATTTACGTGCGCTGCGCAAACTGTTTCTTGCAGAAGTGGTGCGCGATGGTGTTACTGTTTCTTCTGTGGGACCGGATTTTGTGCTCAATGCAAAAGACCGCCTGTTATTTTGTGGCGATGTTGAGAGCGTCGCGACCCTGCAAGAAATTCCGGGCCTCAAGTTGTTTGGTCAGCAGCACTTAAATG
The DNA here is from genome assembly GCF_033338675.1 of Vibrio sp. Vb1574. Taxonomy (NCBI): domain Bacteria; kingdom Pseudomonadati; phylum Pseudomonadota; class Gammaproteobacteria; order Vibrionales; family Vibrionaceae; genus Vibrio; species Vibrio sp. Vb1574. The sequence continues at coordinate 54,605 of NZ_JAWOTC010000025.1, read as the reverse complement.
GGCAAAACTTTATCGAAGTTGTGGTGAGCTCGTCGGCGACATTTTGCTACAAAACCCTCAAAGAGAGCCGATTCCGCGACCGATTCGATGCCGTTGTTGTGGCGATTCGCCGAGGCCACGAACGCCTAGAAGGTGGCTTGGGTAGCATTACCTTAGCGCCTGGGGACACGTTAGTTCTGGTTCCAGGAAAGCGTTTTGAGTCTGAACGCCGAGCTCATCGTAAAGAGTTTGTTTTAGTGCATGACTTGGACTCTAGCGCTCGGCTTGATACGAATAAGTCTTCCATTGTATTACTGGGCTTTGCAGCCGTAATTGGATGCGCTCTATTAGAGTTAGTGCCAATTATTAAAGGTCTAGCTGCGTACCTTATCGCGCTTATTGCGTTTGGTATTGTGCAGATTTCAGAACTGCGCCGCCGTTTTCCGATCGATATCGTCGTGATTGTCGGTTCCGCTTTGTCTATTGCTCAACTGATGATCTCTTCTGGATTGTCAGAAAGAATGGGAGTGATGTTTATTGAAGCGTTTAATGGCTGGGGAGTATTTGGTGCCTTGGTGGCGACTTATATCATGACATTGGTACTCACTGAATTGGTGACAAACAATGCCGCGGCTGCGCTTTCTTTTCCTATCGGCTATAGCATGGCGGTGGGTTATGGCGTGGATCCGATGCCATTCATCATGGCGGTTTTGTTCGGCGCGAGTGCGAGCTTTATCTCTCCCTACGGTTACCAAACTAACCTGCTGGTGTACAGCGTAGGAAATTACAAATTGACCGACTACGTGAGAATTGGAGTGCCAATTTCGATTGTGTACTCTGTATTAGTACTTACTTTGATCCCGGTCTTTTTCCCGTTTTAATTCCGATATTTACAAGGATACGTTATGACTGCCGAAACGACGGTAAAAGATGAAAACATTGTTTGGCACCAGCATTCGGTTGATAAACAGTTTCGTGCTGAATTAAAGAAGCAAAAACCTGCCGTATTGTGGTTCACTGGTTTATCTGGAGCGGGTAAATCAACCGTAGCGGGGGCGTTGGAAAATCGCCTTGCAGCATTGGGTTACCACACCTATTTATTGGATGGTGACAATGTACGGCATGGTTTGTGTAGCGATTTAGGTTTTTCTGAACAGGACCGTCGCGAGAACATTCGTCGCATTGGTGAACTGGCGAAGTTGATGGCAGATGCGGGTTTAATTGTTCTGTCGGCGTTTATTTCACCGCATCGTGCAGAGCGGAAGTTAGTGCGCGATTTATTGCCAGAAGGCGAGTTTATCGAAGTGTATGTCAATGCATCTCTAGAGGTTTGCGAAGGTCGAGATCCTAAGGGTTTATACCGTAAAGCCCGTGCGGGAGAGATTCCTAATTTCACTGGTATTGATTCGGAATATCAAGCGCCAGAGAACCCTGAAATCGATTTGCCCGCGGGAGAAAAGAGTGTCGATGAGCTGGTAGATTTGTGCTTAATCGATCTTAAACAACGCGGTGTGATCCGATAAAAAAGCATTTAGATCATAGGTGACCTAAAGCTCTTTGAGCTGCTTGAGAAGTATTTGGATCATAGGTGATCAAATGCTTCTCAAGCTGGCTAGACGGTATGATGAACCGTACTTTTAGCTTCACTATGGACACTAAATCTATGATTTAACAGTGCAAGCATTTGATCGTAGTATTCGGCATGTGGTTTGTTTCCGAGCAAGGTACAGAGCTCATTACCTGTGGGTGTGAAGCGGTAATATAAAAGGCGGACACCTTTGCTGTTTACGTTCAGTGACAAGTTTTTACCTTGGTAGGTGAGGGCCAACGGTGTCTCGATACTAATTTCGCCAGATTCAAGTTCGGCACTGTGCAGCAGCCCTAATTCAATTAAGAGCAACAAGCTTGAATACGGCAGTTGAAAACTTCCCATATTTAGGCTGTTGGCGACGTCTCGCTTGCCGAAGCTAAATATTCCTCCTTGCGCTTTGTAACCAATCAGCAGTTTTCTGCTGTGATCCCCTCCAAAACTGCACGCTAAAGAGGCGGCTCTTTGCAGAGTTTGTGCTTCCTTTGGTGACATGTCTTTGAGGGTTTTCAACGCTTTCATGGACGTTGAACCCGGATTGGTCACTTCACGCTTCATCACTTGAGCCCATAGCTTTTGCATCGCGCTGTTATGGATGTCTTGAGCCATCTCAAAAAATCGATGCAACCAATCTTGGTCTGGCTCTCCCGCTGTCTCATCTCGGCATGAACTGTGCGCTAATTTTAAAATCTGTTCTAAGTTTTTTTGTCGCTGTTCTTGGCGTCTTTGCTCTCGCAATTGGGCTCTTTCAAACGCAGATTTGGCTGGCGGTTCGGTTTGCAGTAAGGCGTCAAGACCGTGTATTTGGGCAATGGTTTTTACCTTACTAGCACTGTCTTTTATGTAGCCTTGTTTCTTTTCTTGTTGCGTATTTTTTTTTGTGTCTGACTGATGTTCGATGACAACAGGTTGCTTTGTCGGGTCTGCCATTCGTTTTCCTACCAAGAACTGCGCGGTTCGCACGTTTAAATTTACACCTTATCTGACCAAGCGACCAGACAGGAGTTCTCAGTTTTTGAACGAATAGGGCTATTCAAAATGATAATGAGTTGTTAAAATTGTTATCGTTATTTTGGAGGGGCTATGAAGTTCTCAGAAGCAGGTAAACTCAAAAAGCACCTGTCGATAGCGTTTCTTTTGGTTATTTATGTGGGCGTGTTAGCGTATTTATCTCGTTATATCGTGTAGCACAAAGCTAAAAAAGGCGCCAGTGTGACGCCTTAGGTGTAGCGAGGCTTATCGACGACTTAAATTACATATCGTCGTAGGCTTCTATTTCTGATCCCTCAATAACGTAAGCCGTTTCTGCCAGTTCGTGGTTTATCGTCTCGGTTTTCAACGTTCCAACCACATATATAACATCCCACAACTCTTGAACAGGAGCGCCTTTCGGAAACTTCACGTAAATGATCTGGTTTGGAGGCGGTGGTGGCACGTGAATACAAGCTCCAAAGTATGGCACTAATAAAAACTCGGTGACGGTATTGGCATCACCTTCAAGTGGGATAACAAACCCTGGAATTTTAACTTGGCTTCCGTTCAGTTCTGGTCGAACATTACCAATCTTGGACTGCTGCGCTGCGCCACCACTGTGATCAGATGCAGGCATGCCTATACTGTCGAACAATTTACGCTCTTTTTCTGTAACAAGGTCAATCCAGTCAAGCTTCAATGGTTCTTCGCTGGCCATAACAGGCGCTGTGAATGCGACGACCAGCAAGCAACTTGCGAGTATTTTTTTCCACATTTTATTAAATCCTTATTGTCATTCCGTCACTCAGTGACTGTCGGTAGGCGCGGAGTGCGGGAATGAAACCAATCACAATACCAGCGCATTGTACGAAACCTAATAGCATCCACTCATAAGTAGATAAGATGCTTAAGGTGAGATGTATTCCATAGTGCTGTTGGATGATCGGCTGCGCGATAGCAAGAATGGCATACAGCCCAGTAACGCCAGTAATAATACCAGCAGCAGTAAGCAAGCTAGCTTCACTAATTAAGAGTGAGAAAACATGACGAGGCCTTGCTCCCATGGCACGCAAAATCGCCATTTCACGGCGGCGTTCCTGTAGGCTAGTTAATAGACTGCTTAACATACCTAACAACCCTGCAATCACGACAAAACCAGATACTGCCATTAGGGCTTGCTCTGCAACCGACATCATTTCCCATAACTCATGCAACGCAACGCCGGGCATAATGGCGCTAAGCGGCTCTTTGGGGTAGGTGTTAATTTGTCTTTGCAGGGCGAAAGTTTGAATACGAGATTTCAAACCAACGAGCATAGCGGTAATTTGTTTGGGCTGAAAGTCTCTGTTTTTGAGATCTTGTGCCTTGGGTGTCGGGCCCAAACGCGCACCACTTTCCCACCCAACGTGAATGGCTTCGATTGCTTCCAATGATACATGGACGGTTTTGTCGACTGGTGTTCCTGTAGGTGCAAGGATACCGACAACTTTAAATGGCAGATTGTCATGACGGCTAAAGCCAACGTCGCTAATGCCGTGGGCAATGATGATTTCGCTACCGATATCATAACCAAGTTGTTTAGCGACATCAGAACCTAGCACGGTTTCAAATAAACCATTGAATTCTCTACCCTTGCTAAATGTTAGTGGTTGCTTACTTCCAAACTTGTAATGCTCAAAGTAACTGTGATTGGTTCCCATAACTCGGAAGCCTTTATGCGAGTCGCCAAGCGAGATTGGAATAGCCCAATCGACTGAACGATGATTGGCAAACTCTTGGTAGCTTTTCCAATCGATGTTGTTGGTCGCATTACCAATACGAAACACAGAATAGAGCAATAGGTTCACTTGCCCAGAGCGTCCACCAATAATGAGGTCAGTGCCTGAAATTGTATTGGCGAAGCTATCCTTGGCTTGAGTTCGGATACGCTCGACGCCCAAGAGGAGTACCACTGAAATCGCAACGGTCATGATGGTTAGAATTGCCGTAGCTTTGCGGTTCATCAAGCTTTTCCAGGCGAGCTTTACAACAGCACTCATGATATGGCTCCTAGGCTAGATACTTGATTAATGTCGGGTAGATTGAGCGTGCGATCGAATAAGGGTTCGAGTGTTGGGTCGTGGCTAACGAATACCAGTGTGGCATTGGCTTGATTCGCTTGCTCCATAAGGAGCTCAATAAATGCTTTACGATTGTCATAGTCTAAAGCTGAGGTTGGTTCGTCAGCGATCACTAACTCTGGATGTCCTATCAGAGCTCGAGCCGCAGCCACACGTTGTTGTTGACCAATACTCAATTCAGAGACAGGGCGTGTATGAAGCTCGTTTGGCAAGTGCAGTCGTTCTAGTAGGGCCTGAGCCTGTTCATTTAACGTTTGAGATGAGGCACCTAAATGGGCACGGTCACGTCGTATTTTACTGAACTGACATGGCAATAATACGTTTTCAAGTACGTTAAGGTACGGCAATAAATTGAACTGTTGAAAGATGTAGCCAATATGATTGGCGCGAAAGCGGTCTCTCTGACTGGCACTTAAACTAGCAAGGTCAGTATCGAGTACAGATAGAGAGCCTGAAGTTAATGTGTTAATCCCCGTCAACAAAGCGAGCAAGGTCGATTTACCGCAGCCACTTGGACCTTTGATAAACACATGCTCGCCTTGTGTAATGTGTAATTTGGGAATGTGGATGGTTGCGTTGGTTGAACCGGGCCAGAAAAATTGGGCATCCTCTAGCTCGACAACATTTGGTGTGGTTTCAGTCATATTAAATCACCAAAGCTGTGGCGTGTAAGTGGGTACTTACACGCCACTCGTGTTATTTGATTACGATTTGGGTGTTATCTTTGCTTAATTTAATTGCTGATTGCATGGTATCAGTGAATATATTGACGCTGATGGACTCTGTAGTTGGGAATTGGTTAAACCAATCGGTTTGGATTTGGCTAAGCTGATTAACTTGTTCGCAACTGAAGCGATATTGCACCGAAAATTCACCGTGACCGCCATGATCGTGCGCTTCATCATGAGCGTCATGGTGGTCATGTTTATCATGATGTTCATTATGATCATGGTGTTCGTGCCCTTCATGATCGTGATGTGCATGGTCATCATGGTCGTGCTCACTATGATCATGTTCCTCATGAGTTTCGCTTAGGTTGTGGCTCACGTAAGCTTCTTCAACACTACAATCAGCTTGTGAGTTAATAGCGAACAATGCGTTGCTGTCTTCGAGTGTAGCGACGGCTTGTTTAAGCGCTTGCTCTTGTTGTGCGTTTTCTGGAGCATGTTCGAAACCCACAACATCAGCTCCAGGAGCTGTGATCTCTACTAACAGATCTTTGCCATCTTGGGCGATATTAAACTCGACGTGACCATGCACATGAGCACCATGCTGGCGGTATTCGTTTGCATTCGCTGCTGTCGATAAAGTGAGGCCAATAGCAAGGGCTAAAACGTGTTTTGATGACATTGTATTTTTCCTAATTTTACTGGCATTAACCAAAGGCGGTATTGCTCAGATTCGAGTTTCACTAAGTTATTATTCCCTGACACACTAGGTGCGGGAATGAACTCAATAATTTTGAGTGTGGAATAGTTTGGAAATTAAGCAAAATAAGGAGGGGCACGAGCAGCGCCAAGAACTTCTTCGCGGTACACGAGATGCAAAAAAACATGATGATGCTGGGCGCGCGTAAAAGTCGGTGTAGAGAGGGTAGGTTGTACCTTTGCTATACCGTGCTGAACACCAGAAAATAATTGGCAATGATGATGGGTATGATGGTCGGGCGTCAGAGCGACTTGATGAAGTACAACCGCAAAGTTCCAAGCGATCAGCAACGCAACACTGAAAAATAAAGCAGTGCGATACCAATATCTTAGTATTTTTTGCTGGTGGTGGTACATCTGAGCTCCTCTTACCGACTGTTATAATATAACACCCATAATGAATAAAAGTTCACTCTTTTGTTGGCTAGCAGAAAAATTTAACTCAACACATACGTGCCGAAAAATATTGGTAATACTCTCTGATGGAAGTGTCGCACTTATAAAGAGCAGAGTTATCACTGCCCATGCTTCTAATCAAATTCATATAGCTCCTTACAACAGGAACAAGGAGCCATTCAATGAAGCTAGATGTTCTGTTTAATAAGCTCAATGACTTTTGTTATCTCATCTTGCTCAAGTGCGCCCTCTTTGACAAACAGAACTTTGCCCGTTTTGTCTTGAACAATAATGGCCGAGCTTTCTTCTTTCAGGTCCCAAGTATTAGCAACTACGCCATTTTCATCAAGAACCATGGATGACCAAGGAAACTCTTTTTTGCTGTCTTGAGCTGAAGACTTCACGAAAGAGCCTGTCCCCCAAATTGCATCATCTTGGTTGATGATAGTCGTCGTCTGGTAGCTTTCTTGTGGAAAATTTGCCGCTGTTATTGCCGACATTAAAGGGGCATTCATCTCTTTTGAACTGCTACGGCCTGCGATGGCTTGAATAACACGAACTTTGCCTTGCATATGTTGAGTTGCCCAGGGTTGGTATGCAACGCCTTCGCCTTGTAAAACAATCTCGCCGTAAGCGGCAACATTGACAGGAGGAACGCTTTTTCCTACTGACAAGTTGTGTGCAAAGGTCAAGCTTGGCGTTAAGGCCAGTAGTAGAGGTAGGAGAGTCTTAGTTTTCATATTGTTATATTCCGTACGAGGTTTGAAAGCTTCCAGTATATATCCAGATCTTAGAAATTTGTAGGACCGTTGATAACATTTATTTAACGTATGGAGTGGTGTAATCTTGCGTTATATTTAGAATTTGCTAAAATGATTTCCGTCGCAAATTGCGCATTAAGATTGCAGAGGAAAAATAAGCAATCCGTGTTTTCTCAAAGGAATTGAGGTGAGTTATGCTACGTGAGTTTGCTGTATATCGACCATTACAAGTGGCCCGTTTTGTTAAAACGTTGTTCAAAGGTCAATTTTTTATTGTTGGGGTTGGCTGTTTTCAGTTCGACAATGGCAAAGTGTTACTACCTGACGTCAACGATCATAAAAGGCTCACCATCTTTAAAGAAGTCAACCAAGTGATAGCATCATTATCGGCTTAGTTAGCTTGGTACCCACTTAGATTTAGAAAAGAGCGACCATATCGGTCGCTCTTTTTGTTGCTGGTTAGGTTTATCCTTGGAGGCTTGGTGGGAAGCAAACTCCCGTTCCTCCGATGCCACAGTAACCATCAGGGTTTTTCGCCAAATATTGCTGGTGGTAGGTTTCCGCAAAGTAATACGGACCTGCTGGTTGTATTTCGGTGGTGATGTTCGCGCGCTGCTCTTCTTGCAGTGCTTGCTGATACAAGAGTTTCGATTTCTCTGCGCTCTCGAGTTGCTCCGTCGAATAAGTGTAAATTGCAGAACGATATTGAGTACCTAAGTCGTTACCTTGACGCATTCCCTGAGTTGGGTCGTGTTTTTCCCAAAAAACAGCCAGTAGCTTTTCTAATGAGATGACGCGTTCATCGAAAACGACTCGTACGACTTCTGTATGACCCGTTTTACCCGTACAGACTTCTTCATAGGTGGGATTGGGTGTGTACCCCCCAGCGTAACCGACCGAAGTAGATACAACGCCGTCGAGTTGCCAAAATACGCGCTCAGCGCCCCAAAAACAGCCCATTCCGAGCAAAATCTGCTGTTGGTGTGACGCCAGAGGCGCCTTTAGGTTAGATTTATTTACAAAATGATGATCGTCAATCTGCATTGGTTGATCTCTACCTGGCAAGGCATCTTCTATACTGATCAATGTTTGTTTGTTGAGCATGGTATTTGTCCTTCAATACGTGTCTTAAATTTGCGAACTTTTTCATTTCGTCTGTATCTGATGCTGTGATGACATAGACCGCGTTAAACCTATTAATATTACAGACTTAGAATCTAATTGGCGTTATCATTATTTACGTTTACTTAACCTCATTCAGCCATAAAAGCATGATAAAAAAAGCTCTCCCCACCATTGTTGGCCTGTTTGCCTTTTCTCATGGTGCCTATGCCGATGTTTCTTTGACTTTGAAAGGCATTGATGGCGCTTTAGAAGAGAATGTCAGTGCGTATCTATCATCTATTCCAGAGAAGGATTACTCCACTTCTCTGCGTTTTCAAGCGAGATTAGATCAAAGTATCACTGAAGCGCTTAACGCGCTTGGGTATTATCATGCAAAAATTTCATACTCTATTCCTGAAGCGAATGATGAGTTAATTGTGCTCATCAAGCCGGGCTTGCCAGTGAAAGTGAAAGTCATGGATGTGGTCATCACTGGAGAGGCCAAGGACGATGAAGAGTTTGCAAAACTTATTGAGCGCTCTCCGCTCAAAGTTGGTCAAGTTTTGAATCAAGGCCAATACGACAGCCTTAAGTCAGGCATTCGTAACTTGGCGCTTCAGCGTGGTTACTTCAATGGTGAGTTTACGCTAAGTCGATTAGAGGTTATCCCTGATCTGAACGAAGCTAATGTCCGTTTGCACTACAGCAGTGGAATACGTTTCAATTTTGGCGACGTTTCTTTTATTGGCAACCACATCTGGGAAGACCGTGTCGCATCACTACAACCTTTTAAAGAAGGGGACCCATACAACGTTTCGAAGCTGGGCGAGTTTAACCAGAAGCTATCAAATACGGAGTGGTTTTCCTCAGTTTTTGTTGAGCCTGAATTGGATAGGCTTGATGATGGCCGAGACTTGCCAATTAAAGTGTCTTTATCTCCTGCTTCGAAGAATCAGATCGAGACGGGTATTGGTTACTCAACGGATGTTGGCGTTCGAGGAACGTTGAAGTGGAAGAAACCTTGGGTGAGCTCCCGAGGACACAGTTTCAACACTGCTTTATCCCTATCTAAGCCAGAGCAAACCGTGACTGCTTCTTACAAAATTCCTTTAGAAGATGTCGCTAACGATTATTATCAAGTTCAATATGGGCTTAAAAACCTAGACAACCGTGACACGCAGAGTATCGAGTCTAACCTTGCAGTGGAGCGTCATTGGTTAGCAGACGGTGGTTGGCATAATACCGTTTATGTTCGTCATTTGTACGAGAGCTTTACGCAAGGTTTACAAGATGATGAATTCAACTTCGTACTTCCAGGTGCGACATTTTCTCGGACTAGGGTTCGAGGGGGCAATATGCCAATGTGGGGAGACAAGCAAAGCATCACTATTGAGTATGGTGATACCGCTATGCTTTCTGAAACTAGAGTGCTCCGCTTAATTGGCTCGACTTCTTGGATTCGTGGTATTGGAGAGAATCATCGTGGTTTGTTCCGCTTAGAAGGTGGTGCGAATATTACCGATGAACTTGAAAAACTATCACCGTCGCTGCGTTTCTTCGCTGGTGGTGACAATAATATTCGTGGTTACGGCTATGAATCTATTTCACCTGTGGATGAGAGTGGTGCTTTGACGGGTGGTAAATACATTGTTAGCAGTACATTAGAATACCAATATCGTGTTTATGGAAACTGGTGGGCTGCAACGTTTTACGATATTGGTGATGCGTTTAATGAAACACCAGATTGGAAATCAGGTGCTGGTGTTGGTATCCGCTGGGCGTCTCCGGTGGGCCCTGTTAGTTTTGATTTTGCATGGGGGTTGGATGCAAAACCAGAACGAGAGTTTCGTATCCACTTCTCATTGGGGCCTGAGCTATGATCAAAATGATGTTTAAGTGGACCAAATGGCTGTCGCTCAGTTTGATTGGTCTATTGCTGTTGCTCATCATTATTGTCGCGACAGTTTTGTTTACCCACCCAGGCCTCAAATTTGCCTTGTGGGGAGCTGAAAAAGCATTACCACAATTGCAGATTGAAAAAGTGCAGGGTTCATTGTTTCCTCGCTTCGAACTGCATAACGTCAGTTTTGTCGATGAGTCTTTGAATATCGACGCCAAAGTCGAGCGTTTAGCTTTGGCAGTGAACTTCCGCTGTTTCTTTGACCCTAAGGTCTGTGTCGATGAGTTAAGACTGCAGGGGCTTGACTTTAAGATGCCAGAGCTACCGCCAGCAAGCGAGGAGCAAGAGGAAACACCACCACTGCGTTCTATCAGTACGCCAGTGCCAATTTTTGTTAATAAAGTCAGCTTTAATGACATCAATGTCAATGTGCTGGGCAATCAAATTGATTGGCAAACATTCTCGACCGCTTTGTCGATGCAGGGTGATCGTTTGGTGATCGCACCTACCGCGTTGAAAGACATTAATGTGGCTTTAGCACCAAGTGAGGCTGAACCTGAAGCGGCTGCCGAGGAGCCGAAAGAAACTGACGTTACGCCGCAAGATATTGTGTTACCCGAAGTATGGATTCCACTGACGGTGGAAGCGCGTCGTCTTGATATTCACAATTTCAAACTGGCAGGTGAAACGCCAGTGATCGTCAATCATCTTGGTTTGGTTGCAAGAGCAGGCGGTGAGCGTGTTGATGTCAAAACATTAGAGCTCGACATGCCAGAAGTGGAAGGCAAGTTGAGCACACAAGTGACGCTTTCTTCTGATTACCCTATCAAAGCGCAACTGGACGCGTTAGTGAAGCAAGCGGATGCGAAGGGACAAAAACTGTCGCTTTCGGTCTCGGGTTCGGTTGGTGATTTGTCACTAAATGCTACGCTTTCTGAGCTTATACAAGCGGAGATCAAAGGTGATATTCAACCGCTTAAAACACAGTTACCGTTTGATGTCGCGATTAAAAATGTACAAGCGCAATGGCCGCTATTTGGACAAAGCGATTACCAGGTTTCTGTACCAAGCTTGGCGGCAAAAGGCTCACTTGACGGCTACGAAGTCGCATTAGAAACCAAAGCGTCAGGCAAAGATATTCCCGCCGTTGATGTCGCACTAAACGGCAAAGGTACGTTAGAGCAAATTGACCTTGAAAGCCTTGTAGTGAAAACCTTAGGGGGCGAACTCTCTGGGAAAGTCATGGCCAATTGGGCCGCGCCAATCAACTGGCAAGCTGACTTAAACCTGAAGAACATTCAACCAGGATTGCAGTGGAAAGAAGCCGAAGGGGATATCAGCGGTAATCTTTCGACTTCGGGGTTGTTAACAGAACAAGGCGGTTGGCAAGTCAGTTTGCCTAAGTTAGACATTGACGGCATTTTGCGAGGTTATCCGCTGAATGTTGAAGGGCAACTTGAAGCGTCTGATAAGAACGGCAAAGGCGAAGACATCCAACTTACCACTCAGGGTTTAGCGCTTTCTCATGGTCCGAACCAACTGAGTGCAAAGGGTAAGATAGATAAGCAAATTCTGATGGATGTTGAGGTTAACTTCCCTGATTTTGCGAAAAGTGTTCCGGACCTTGCAGGTAAGATGCAAGGTAAAGTCGCACTACGTGGTAGCTTGAAAGAACCAGACATCAATCTTGATCTCGCTTTAAATCAGATAAACTGGCAGCAACAGGCGAACGTAGAAACGATCACCTTAAAGGGTGATGTGAAGCCTCTGCCAGCACCAAAAGCGAACATAAGCCTTATTGCGAACAACATTACCTATGACGACATAAAAGTTGATAGTGCTGACCTTGAAGTCTCTGGGGATGAAAAACTGCATCAACTGACGCTCGATGTAGTGTCTGACCTGGTGTCGACCAGTTTAGAAATTGAAGGGACATTCCAGCAGAAACCAGAAATGATTTGGGATGGGGCGCTGCGCCGCTTGACGCTGAGCTCGCAACAAGGCCCGTGGGCGTTGCAAAAATCGACCGCGGTCAAGGTCAATATCGACAAACAGATCGCGAACGTTCAAGCGCATTGTTGGTTGCAAGCGGAGTCGAGCGTATGTCTAACCGAAGACATTAGTGTTGGTAAGAGTGGCCAGGCGAAGCTAGCCATCAATGATTTTGATTTTGACCAAATCAAGCAATTCCTGCCGCCAGAAACCAAGCTGCAAGGCTCGGTTAATGCACAGGTTTTTGCTAAATGGGCACCAGAGAAAAAGCCCGAAGTAACCTTAAGTGTCAATATGCCAAAAGGCCAAGTTGAACAAGCACTTGAGCAGCCAATTAAAGTCGGTTGGGAAAGCTTCAACTTTAAAGCGGCATTAGCGAAAGACAAGCTTGATGCCGAGTGGCTATTTGATGTGAAAGATAACGGTGACTTGTCTGGTAAGGTTTCTTTACTGAATGTCTCGTCTGAAAAGCCCACTATTGATGGTAAGGTTTCACTCTCTACGTTCCACTTGGACTTCTTGGCACCGTTGATTGGTGAGTACAGCTTGTTTAAAGCAAACATGAATACTGACCTAGCGATATCAGGTGACGTTATGCATCCGAAGGTGAACGGTCAGTTCTTGATTGACCAAATGAAGCTACAGGGTGAAGTCACACCGATAGATATAAACTCAGGACAGGTCGTCATCAACTTTAAAGGTCATCAAGCGGACTTGGATGCTGGAATTTTAACCCCGGATGGTGAGTTGAACGTTACCGGTGATGCCGACTGGCAGGACTTACAGAACTGGCGCACTAAAGCGCGTGTATTTGCTAAAGAGCTCAATGTTGATTTGCCTCCAATGGTAAAAATCAAAGTTGAGCCTGACATGACAATAGATGTGACTCCTCAGCTTGCGAAAATTGAGGGTGATATTAATTTGCCATGGGGCAGAATTGTCGTCGAAGAGCTTCCACCAAGTGCGGTAGGCGTATCGAGTGATACCGTTATTCTCGATAGAAACTTGCAGCCAGTGGACGATGTGGCTGCGATGCCGTTTGATGTGGAAACGAACATCAACATTAAAATTGGTGATGACTTCCAACTTGCCGCTTTTGGTTTAAAAGGTGGGTTGAAAGGGAACCTAAACGTGACACAAAAAGACAAAGGTCCTTTCATCGTTGGTGAAGTGAATGTTGTCGACGGTTCTTATCGTTCGTTTGGTCAGGACTTATTGATTAAAGAAGGTAAGATTCTGATGAATGGTCCACCAGATCAACCTTACTTGTCTATCAAAGCGATTCGTAATCCAGACAATACCCAAGATGATGTCATTGCGGGGGTACAAGTGTCGGGCCCAGCATCTGATCCGAGTATAGAAATTTTCTCAGAGCCCGCGATGAACCAAGCCAATGCACTTTCTTATCTACTTCGTGGTCAAGATATTGATGGTGAAGCTGGTGGTAATGCAATGACGACTACCTTAATTGGTTTAAGCTTGGCGAAGAGTGGGCGTGTGGTTGGTGAAATCGGTGAAGCCTTTGGCGTACAGGATTTACAGCTGGACACTGCTGGGTCGGGCGATGACTCGCAAGTGACGGTGAGTGGTTATATTCTGCCAGGTTTGCAGGTGAAATATGGTGTCGGCATCTTTAACTCCCTAGGTGAGTTCACTGTGCGTTACCGATTGATGCAAGACTTGTATTTAGAAGCGGTATCTGGTGTAGATAGCGCCGTTGACCTACTCTATCAGTTTGAGTTCGATTAAAGTGCTTTAACCTAAGCATACACAGTCATGACTAAGGAGTGGTTATGCAGCATTTGATTTTTGTCTACGGCACGTTACGCAAGGGAGAGTACAACCATCAGTATTTGCGCTCGGCGCAGTTTCTTGGTTTACATGAAACGGATGCTCAATTTGCAATGTATGACTTAGGCCCTTATCCAGCGTTGTCTGATGGGCAACGCTCGATTCAAGGTGAAGTGTATCTGATTGATGATGAAACCTTATCCGAGCTAGATAGGTTAGAAGATGTGCCAGTGGAATATCGCCGAGAGAGCATCGTTACGCCGTTTGGCCAAGCTTGGATCTACTTATATCAAGATACTGAGCAATTAACCGAAGAAATCGCTTCCGGAGATTGGTGTCAAAAGGTGTGAGCTATACTGACATTATCAATAGCAACGAGCTAAACACTAAGGAGTCACGATGAAAACATTCGTAATTGGATCAATGGCGTTGCTTCTTGCTGCATGCGCACAAACAACACTACCGACTTCGAATAATGTGACCGATTGGCAAGTGTTTGGTAAGCAGTCAGCTTTAGATGGATTACGGGAGTTATCTGAGGAGCGAATTGCGAAGCTGGATGATGTTAACCATGCGACGGCAGAACTGATAATGGCTTATCAAGCGGGTTACCAGCAAGGCAAGCAAGAGTATTGCGAGCAAAGTGCTTATATGCTCGGTGTTATCGGGCGGCCGTATTTTGGCATTTGTGATGATGTTGACCCCTTCTTTCAACATGACTACGACGCTGGACGAATGTCTTCAGCAGGCGCACCTATCTAGTTGACACAGGTAAGATGAAAGCAAAAGAGCTGCCCTAGAGCAGCTCTTTTTAGTTTTGTATCAGCAGTGATGCTTATTTTTTCTGAGCGCGCTCGTAAGATTCTAGGATCTCAGCTTTGGCGGCAGCAACATCTGCCCAACCATCCACTTTCACCCATTTGCCTGCTTCAAGCTCTTTGTAACGCTCAAAGAATTGCGTGATCTGCGCTTTCAGTAGTTCTGGGATATCGTCCACATCTTGGATGTGCTCGTACTCTTTCGAGATTTTTGAGTGGGGAACCGCAAACACTTTTGCATCTTCACCCGATTCATCTGTCATCTTCAAAACGCCAACAGGACGGCAGCGAATGACTGAACCTGGCATGAGTGGGTATGGTGTTGGTACCAATACGTCGACTGGGTCGCCATCAAGAGACAGGGTATTGTTCACGTAGCCATAGTTGCATGGGTAGAACATTGGTGCAGACATGAAACGGTCGACAAATACAGCACCAGAGTCTTTATCTACTTCGTACTTGATTGGATCTGCATTTGCAGGAATTTCGATAACGACATAGATATCTTCAGGCAGCGACTTGCCTGCTGGTACATGGTTTAAGCTCATTAGAATATTCCTTTTCATTAACGATGAGTCACACAAAAGCGGCTTCATCTGATGATAAATTCGCGTTTCACTTTAGCGACAAAAACGCGGCAGGTAAACACCTGCCGCGTTGGACAAAGGTCTGAAATTATTCTTCGTCGCGGTGCAGTTCAAGGAACTCTTCAACTTTGCGAACCATGTTCTTCGAACCCACAAAGAAAGGTACACGCTGGTGCAACTCAGTAGGCTTGATGTCCATAATGCGATTCACGCCGTCCGATGCAATGCCGCCAGCTTGCTCAATGAGGAATGCCATAGGGTTACATTCGTAAAGCAGGCGTAGCTTGCCTTGTGGGTGGCTTTGTGTGCTTGGGTAAAGGTAGATACCGCCTTTCAGTAGGTTGCGGTGGAAATCAGCAACCAGCGAGCCAATGTAGCGAGAAGTGTATGGGCGACCGTCTTCTGGCACGTTTTCTTGGCAGTACTTGATGTACTTCTTCACCCCTTGAGGGAAACGAATGTAATTACCTTCGTTGATGGAGTAGATCTTACCATCATCAGGAATCATCATGTTTTCATGAGAAAGACAGAAGCTGCCGATAGATGGGTCGTAAGTAAAGCCGTTTACGCCGTTACCTGTTGTGTATACCAACATGGTGGAGGAGCCGTAAATTACGTAGCCCGCAGCCACTTGTTTGTGACCAGGTTGTAGGAAGTCTTCTTCAGTTGGTGGAGTACCGATTGGAGAAACACGACGGTAAATCGAGAAGATAGTACCAACAGAGACGTTCACATCGATGTTAGAAGAACCATCAAGTGGGTCCATCAGTACTACATATTTGGCGTTTTGGTTGAGTTCTTTATTGAACGCAACTGCTTCGTCTTCTTCTTCACTGGCAACGCCACACACTTGATCACGAGCTTCAAGCGCGGCTTTGAACTTATCGTTCGCGTAAACATCGAGCTTTTGCTGATCTTCACCTTGGACATTTTCCGTACCTACAGCACCAGTGATATCACCGAGACCCGCTGCGTTGATTTCGCGGTTAACGATTTTTGCAGCTAAACGAATGGAGGCTAAAAGGGATGATAGATCACCGCTAGCGTGGGGGAAATCCGCTTGTTTTTCGACAATGAACTCGCCTAGGGTGCGCAGTCCTGACATGGTTAATCCTTACATTTTCATTTCATTGGGGGTAGTGCGCAAGTGAGCATCTCTTTATGGATGTTAAACGATTGCGCTGGATGTAAGTTTAAGTCGCAGATCTTTTTAATGGTAATGAAGTAACTGTTTGAGATCTCAATTTATTTGTAGACTTGTTTGAGGGATTCATCAGTAAGCAAGAGGTTGTACAGTCTGTGTTCAACCTTGTCATATTTGTGAAAGGGACTGCAAGAAGAAGGCTAAAGTCACTCGCTTTTCAGGCGGTAATCGCGATAATGAAAGCATTAAAAAACGCATTACAAGGTTTAGTTTATGCACATTCATATCTTGGGTATCTGTGGCACATTTATGGGCGGCGCAGCGATTCTAGCGCGCCAATTAGGACATAAAGTCACTGGTTCTGATGCCAACGTTTATCCGCCAATGAGCACACTGCTTGAGTCTCAAGGTATTGAAATTATTGAAGGCTTTGACCCGTCTCAACTCGACCCTCAACCAGATCTTGTGGTGATTGGTAATGCGATGAGCCGTGGCAACCCTTGTGTCGAGCATGTGCTCAACACTAACATGCGCTACACCTCTGGTCCGCAGTGGCTCAACGAGTTTTTGCTGCATGATCGGTGGGTATTGGCGGTATCGGGTACACATGGGAAAACGACCACGTCGAGCATGCTTGCCTGGATACTTGAAGATTGTGGTTATCAACCGGGTTTCTTAGTCGGTGGGGTACTCGGTAACTTCGGAGTGTCTGCTCGTTTGGGTGAAAGCATGTTTTTTGTCGTTGAAGCGGACGAATATGACAGTGCTTTTTTCGATAAGCGTTCTAAGTTTGTGCATTACCATCCTCGCACTTTAATCATGAATAACCTTGAGTTCGATCATGCTGATATCTTCGATGATCTAGAGGCGATCAAACGCCAATTCCATCATTTAGTGCGAACTGTACCGGGCAATGGATTGATCTTAGCGCCGAGGCAGGATCAAGCGTTAGCGGATGTATTAGAGCGTGGTTGCTGGACAGAAAAGCAGTTTTCAGGTGTTGATGGCGACTGGCAAGCGCACAAATTAGTGCTTGATGGCTCAAAGTTTGACGTTGCGTTGCAAGGTGAGAAGGTTGGTACCGTCGAATGGAATTTGGTGGGTGACCACAATGTGGATAATGCGCTGATGGCAATCGCTGCTGCACGACATGTTGGAGTCACTCCGGATCTTGCTTGCCAGGCATTAGGGCGTTTCATCAATACCAAGCGCCGTTTAGAGCTGAAAGGTGAAGAACAAGGTGTGACGGTTTACGATGATTTTGCGCATCACCCAACGGCAATTGAACTTACTGTCGGTGGTTTGCGTAACAAGGTAGGTGAAAAACGCATCCTTGCTGTGTTAGAGCCGCGGTCTGCCACCATGAAGCGTGGTGTACACAAAAACACACTTGCAGAGTCACTACACAGTGCAGATGAAGTCTTCTTGTTCCAGCCAGATAATATCGAGTGGTCTGTGCAAGACATTGCCGACCAATGCAAACAGCCAGCGTTTGTCGATGCGGATATAGATAACTTTGTAGCCAAGATCGTCGAACGTGCGCGACCAGGTGACCAAATTCTAGTCATGAGCAACGGTGGCTTTGGTGGTATTCACGGAAAACTTCTTGAGCAGTTAAAACAAAAAGCCTGATTTATATGCAAAACAAAACACAACCCTCTCATAAAAAAGCCATCACGTTGGCATTAACGGGGGCTTCTGGTGCTCCCTACGGCCTTCGTCTTTTAGAATGCTTGGTTGCGGCGGATTATCATGTCTACGTTCTGATTTCTTCGGCAGCTCGTGTTGTGATGGCAACCGAGCATAATCTTAAGCTACCAAGTGGCCCAGAAGCGGCGCAGCAAGCATTGGTAGAGCACCTGAACTGCAATCCCGATAACATCACCGTTTGCGGTAAAGATGACTGGTTCTCACCGGTTGCGTCTGGTTCTGCTGCACCAAAGCAAATGGTGGTTTGCCCATGTTCTGCGGGAAGCGTTGCAGCGATTGCGCATGGTATGTCAGATAACTTGATCGAGCGGGCCGCTGATGTGGTAATGAAAGAGCGCGGGCAGCTGTTGCTCGTGGTTCGCGAAACACCATTTTCAACGCTACATCTGGAGAACATGCACAAACTGTCGCAAATGGGCGTCACCATCATGCCAGCGGCTCCGGGCTTCTATCATCAGCCAAAGAGCATTGAAGACTTAGTGGATTTTATGGTGGCGAGAATTCTCGACCACTTAGGTATTGAGCAAGGTTTGGTGCCTCGTTGGGGTTATGACCAGCGCTCGTGAGCTGATTGTGTAACCACTCAAATACCTTTACAATCCATCCAACTCATCGGGGAGCAAACCCATTTAGCATTGAGTCAATCAATGCATTGGGGCGCTGAGACCTAAGTGTTTAACTAGGGACCCGTATTACCTGAACCAGATAATGCTGGCGTAGGAATTGAGTCTGGATATTGGAAGTCCTTAATAGCCGCCTCAAACCCTGTGCCGCTCAACTTATTTCTCTGAAATAATCATGGAGAGCGAGCTGTGAAACCCACTCTAAATCTGATTGCCCTAGCTGCAATCACCTCTACTTCAGCGTTTGCCGCTGAAAACACATTAACCATCTATACCTACGACTCTTTTGCCGCAGATTGGGGGCCGGGTCCTAAAATCGAGCAAGCTTTTGAAGCAAAATGTGGCTGTGACGTTAACTTCGTAGCGTTGGATGATGGTGTGTCGATTCTGAATCGTCTTCGTCTTGAAGGCGGTAATAGCAAAGCGGACATCGTATTAGGTTTGGATAACAATCTGATGGCAGAAGCGAAGAAAACCGATCTGCTTGCCGAGCACAATGTGGATACGGCTAACACAGTGTTACCAAACGGTTGGAGTGACACGACGTTTGTACCGTACGATTACGGCTACTTCGCGTTTGTGTACAACAAAGAGAAACTGGCTAATCCGCCGAAAAGCATGAAAGAGCTGGTGGAAACGCGCAACGATCTGAAAGTGATTTACCAAGATCCGCGGACTTCAACGCCGGGCCAAGGCTTAATGCTATGGATGAAATCTATTTATGGCGACGATGTGACGCAAGCGTGGCAGAAGCTAGCGAGCAAAACCGTAACGGTCACGAAAGGTTGGTCTGAGGCGTATTCTATGTTCCTCAATGGTGAGTCCGATTTAGTGCTTTCTTACACCACTTCACCTGCGTACCACTTAATTGCGGAAAACGATTCGAAGTTTGCTACGGCGAATTTTGCTGAAGGCCACTACATGCAAGTTGAAGTAGCCGCCAAAGTGAAAGGGGCAAAAAATTCAGAACTTGCTGATCAATTTATGAGTTTCATTTTAAGTGATGAGTTCCAATCGGCGATGCCAACGGGTAACTGGATGTACCCAGTCACTGACGTTGAGTTACCTAAAGGTTTTGAAACTTTGAGTGTTCCAAGCAAGTCGTTGAGCTTTAGTGCTGATGAAGTGGCAAAAATGCGTAAGTCTTGGATTCGCGAATGGCAAAGCGCATTGACGTTTTAGCTGACGTTTCCATCCTCATCTGAATGAGATAGGTTTTACCTTTGAATTCTGTTCCAAAAATAGGTTTAGGGGTCGCGATGATCATCGCGACCTTTGTTATTTCTGCCCTAGGTGCTTTGATTGTTCAAGCCCCTTCACTTGATGTGTCTGTGGTATGGGGCGACCCGTACTATCAACATGTCACCAAGTTCAGTTTCTACCAAGCGTTTCTTTCCACATTGCTCAGTGTTGGCTTTGCCATTCCAGTAGCGCACGCACTTTCGCGTCGCCAATTTATTGGTAAATCATTACTGCTTAAGCTGTTTGCATCGACACTGGTTTTGCCGGTTTTGGTTGGTGTTTTTGGGCTGTTAGCGATTTATGGCAACAGTGGTTTGTTGGCGCAGTGGTTGCAAAGTTTCGACACTAAACTGCCATTCTCTATTTACGGTTTGAACGGCATTTTACTCGCCCATGTGTTCTTTAATTTACCTTACGCGGCACGATTGCTTCTGCAAGCCTTGGAGTCTATTCCTGCCGAGCAGCATAAGCTTTGCGCGCATCTTGGGATGAGCCATTGGGATAAGTTTCGCTGGGTAGAATGGCCGCGTTTAAGGCAGCAGCTTCCCCACGTTTGTGGGTTGGTGTTTATGTTGTGCTTTACCAGTTTTGCCACTGTAATGGCGTTGGGGGGCGGGCCAAAATCCACCACCATTGAATTGGCCATTTACCAAGCGATTAAGTTTGATTTTGATTTACAAGCTGGGGCGTTATTGGCGCTGTGGCAGATGCTGTTATGTGGACTGCTTGCTATTGGAGTGCAGAAGTTAACAAGGCCTGTTTCTATCAGTGCTGGAAGCACATCGGTACAGCAATATTTAACGAAGGATCATGGGTGGTCAAAAGCTTGGGATAGCTTTTGGATCATAGGTGCCTTTTTACTGGTAATACCGCCGTTATTGATGGTGTTACTGAGTGGCATCAACCAACAAGTTTGGACAGTATTAACCGATGAGCGTTTTTGGTCTGCGCTATTGAACTCCCTCAAAGTCGCCTGTGTCGCTAGCGCGCTTGCGGTCGCTGCAGGGGTGTCCATACTATTGACCAGTCGCCGTTGGCGGTTGCAGTACAAAAACACGCGAGCCGATCAGATTGAGTTAATCGGCACCGTTATTTTGGTGACTCCAGGTCTGGTGATTAGCACCGGTTTATTCTTACTACTGCGCGCATTTACCGATGTTTTTAGCTTGGCATTTTTTGTCGTGATTTTGGTGAACGGTTTGATGGCTTTGCCTTACGTGATCAAAACGCTAGCGCAGCCAATGCTGCACATTGAACAACAGTATCAGTATGTATGTGCCAGCTTAGGCATGCGTGGCTGGCAACGGTTTAAAGTGGTGGAGTGGCAGGCGCTACGCAAGCCGTTTGCACATGCGTTTGCGATCAGCTTTATGTTTGCGATTGGCGATTTAAGTGCTATTGCGTTGTTTGGCGGACAAGAGTTCCGCACTTTACCTCTGTATTTATTCCAGCTGCTTGGCAGCTATCAGATGGACGCGGCTGCGGTGGTATCGGTGACCTTATTGTTGTTGAGTGTGGGCTGTTTTGCCTTGATTGAGAAAGTATTGAAAACGAAGGAGAGAGCGTAATGTTAGTGTTGGATGATGTGCAGTACACCTACCAACGTGAACTGTTTCTTTTTGACTTAACGATTGAGCAAGGACAGATTGTGTCGCTGATGGGACCAAGTGGGGCAGGGAAGTCAACCTTGCTGGCGTTGGTGGCAGGATTCATCCATCCTGACCGTGGTGATATTTGTGTTGATGGTGAGTCCATTGTGCGTAAAGAGCCTTATCTGCGTCCGTTCTCTATGTTGTTCCAAGAGCACAATTTGTTTGCTCACTTATCGGTGCGTGACAACATCGGTTTGGGCTTACACCCAGGGCTAAAGCTTACGGTGGACCAAAATCGTCAGATTGAACAAGCCGCGCAGCAAGTTGGTGTTGCAGAGTACCTCGACCGTTTGCCAGAGCATCTTTCTGGTGGCCAGCGTCAACGTGTTGCCTTAGCGCGTTGTTTTGTTCAGCCTCATCCCATGTGGCTATTGGATGAGCCGTTCTCGGCGCTTGATCCGGTGTTGCGTGAAGAGATGCTGAGCTTGGTAAAAAAACTCGCAGCAGAGCGGGGAATAACCGTATTGATGGTCACGCACCATTTAAGCGATGCCAAAGCGATTGCCAGCCACTTTGTGTTTGTGGCAGATGGTAAAGTGGAAGCCGCGGGTGATATGTCTGCATTGAGTGAACAGCATGCTAGTGAGAAGCTTGCGGCATTTATCCGAGCAGCATGCTAGTGCCTGATAGTTGCTAGGTTATGCTTCTCCGCAACACAAACCATGCCGAGGGCCAAATTCAAATTGAGATCTTAAGCTCATGATATGGTCAATCATTGCTTGTACACGCCGTGGGCGGTTTGCTCCAGGACGATAGACTAAATAAATAGGCATTGGTACCGTGTGCCATTGCGGTAACACTCTGACTAAGGTGCCACTTTCTAGCTCTTGCGTCATGTTCTGCACAGGTAAGTTAGCGATGCCTAGTCCTTTAAGTGCGCCTTTCAATATTGCTTCTACAGTTGTACTTGAGAAGTTACTGGTTATTGAAACATTGACGGTATTATCGTGTGAGATCAGCGTCCAAGGCCCTATTTCTGAAACATATTGATACCTCAAACAGTTGTGTTTTGTCAGATCTTCTGGCGTTTCAGGTACGCCGAACTCAGCTAAATACTCAGGGCTAGCAGCCAGGACTCGAGTGGTATAGCCTAATTTTTTTGCGATCAATCGATCATCAACTATCTGACCGACTCGAATTGCCATATCAAAGCCGTGTGAAAACAGATCAACAAAATCGTTCGATGCTTCTAACGCAATTTGTACTTTTGGCCATTGTTTTAAAAATGGCAAAAAGATGTGTTCCGCCATATACGCATCCAACGCTGGTGGCGCGGAAATACGCAGCCGGCCTTGGATCTGTTGTTCCATCTCCTGTACGTCATGGCCAATTGAGTGGAATTCCTCAACTAAGCTTGCAGCACGCTCTAAAACCATTTGGCCAGCTTCGGTGATCACTAACTTTCGGGTTGTGCGCTCTAGCAGTTTGGCTTCAAAGTGTTGTTCGAGTTTGGTTATGGCTTTACTAACAGTAGATTTTGGTAGGTTTAACTCCAGCGCGCACTTGGTTAAGCTCAGTAGTCGACAGCTTGTGACAAAGATAGAAAGCGTTCTAAAGTCAATTGTTTCTAAATTGCGAACAATCACTTTCAATTATCCATATTGTTTCAATATTAATCTGATTATAGTCTGGCACCTCATCCTTAGCCATCAAGTTATTGTCATTTGAGGTAAACACCATGTCCAACTCTGTAGACTTATTTTCTCCTATCGAACTCGGTCAATTAGCATTAGATAACCGTGCCATTATGGCGCCTTTAACGCGAGCTCGTGCTGGTGCGGACCATATTCCTAATGACCTTATGGTTGAATACTACGCTCAACGTGCGAGTGCCGGACTTATCATTGCTGAATGCACCATGGTGATGGAAGGTACGTCTGCTTTCATGGCAGAGCCGGGCATTTACAACGAAGAGCAAATCGCAGCTTGGAAAAAGGTAACGGATGCGGTTCATGAGAGAGGCGGTAAGATTGTACTGCAAATTTGGCATGCGGGACGAGCTTGTCATCCTGATCTGAATGAAGGAAAAACACCTGTAGCGGCGAGCGCATTGGCTATTCGTGATGAATTAGTCCATACCCCTTCGGGTAAGCAAGCATATACGGTACCACGAGCACTCGAAGTGGATGAGATAGCTTCCATTATTGCGGCGTTTAAACAAGGTGCAGAAAACGCCAAGAAAGCCGGCTTTGATGGGGTCGAGATACATGGCGCCAATGGTTATCTTATTGATAACTTCCTTCGTGACGGCTCAAATTTACGTACCGATGAATACGGTGGCTCGGTTGAAAATCGTGCTCGATTTTTACTTGAGATAGTGAAAGAAGTCGTTGAGGTATGGGGACCTGGAAGAGTCGGTCTGCGTACATCTCCGCTAAATGGATTTAATGACATGAAAGACAGTGATCCGGTTGGTTTGGTGCGTTACTTAGCAGAGCAACTTAATTCTTTCGATCTTGCTTATTGGCACGTGATGCGTGCGGATCTGAAAGGCGTACAAAAAGCAGATGTTCTCAAGCCAGCACGCGAAAACTATCAAGGTCACTTAATGGCGAACGTGGGCTACAGTGCACAAGAAGCGGCAGCAGCAATTGCAGAAAACAAAGTTGATGTGGTCGCATTTGGCGTTCCCTTTATCGCAAACCCAGATTTAGTTGAGCGATTTAAGAAAAATGCACCTCTTAATGAGGCGAAACCAGAACACTTTTATTTGGGTGGAGCAGAAGGTTATACCGATTACCCAGTGATGGCATAACCCTTACTTGTTTCATATAAAAAGGACGCTAATGTTAGCGTCCTTTTTCGTTTCTGTATTTACTTAGCCTTGCGGTTTTACGACCATCACATTGATTGGAGAATATTCCACAACCTTACTCGCGACGGAGCCAAGCATTACTTTATTGATTTTAGAGCGCTTGTGACTTGGCATAATGATGAGATCAGCGCCTAAACGTTCTGCATAATCAAGAATGGTCGCGTAGGCCTTGCCTTCAGCAACATGCACTTGGTAAACCACATCTTCAGCAATATGCTCATTAGCGAAAGTTTTTAGTTGCTGCTTCACGTCTTGCTTCATTTTGGCTGCAGCATCTTTCGGAAAGTATGTGGCAACCATCGACATGTGAATACCAGGTAGTACCGTCAGAAGATGGATTTGAGCATTTGCTTGCTTTGCCTGCCAAACCGCTAGTTCAACTGCTCGGTCTGAAAAGCCTTGGTCATTTAGATCAACCGGAACAAGAATTTGTTTGTACATTCAATGTCTCTCATTAAGGCCCCTTTATCCTCGGGGCCAAATCGGTTATGCGCTCAATTGTTCCTTACGAGCACGACGTTTTTGGTTCATGGCAAGCACCAGCAAAATCATTAAGCATGGTACAAACACCCACTCTTTCATCGGACGGTCTGCATCCTGGATAACCCACTTGATTTCCCAATCAAAGTCGATACCTGCAGATTCTGCTGGACTACCAAATTCAACCATATCGACAATCATTTTGTTGTCACTTTCGGTCAGCATCAGACCCATAGATGAAATACGTGCGTCTGCTGTTGTCGCACTGTCTTCGAATGGAAGACGAACCGTTTTCTCAATGTAGTCGCCCTCAAGGTTTTCACCGGCAACACGTAACTCCAATGATTCTCCTACATTTAGTGTTTCCGTGATTTGAGCTACCTCAACGCCAGGAGAAAGAACTTTCGCTGGGTACAGCATGTCCCACCAAAAACCTGGACGGAAAAACGAAAATGTCAGTACTAATAATAGGACTGTTTCCCACCACTTGTTACGCGTGAACCACCATCCTTGAGTTGCCGCAGAGAATATCAGCATTGCAATGATCGATGAGATGACCGTGAGTGCCAAATGCCACCAAGAGTCGATCCCCATTAACAATAGCTGGGTATTGAACACAAACATGAACGGCAAAATAGCGGTTCGAATATCGTAAGTAAAGCCTTGGATACCGGTACGAATTGGATCTGATTTCGCAATTGCGGCTGCTGCAAAAGCTGCAAGACCTACAGGTGGGGTATCGTCGGCCAAAATACCAAAGTAGAAAACGAACAAGTGCACCGCTATCAACGGAATAATCAAGCCATGCGCTGCGCCGAGCGTAACAATAACCGGCGCCATTAGCGTAGAGACCACGATGTAGTTCGCCGTTGTTGGCAGACCCATCCCCAGAACCAAGCTAATGATGGCGGTAAACAGCAGCATAAGAATGATACTGCCACCAGAGATAAACTCGACGAAGTCGGTCATCACTAGGCCGATACCCGTTAGTGTAACAACACCAACAACGGTGCCCGCTGCCGCGGTTGCAACGCCGATACCAATCATATTACGCGCACCAGAAACTAAGCTCTCGGCAAGATCGACAAAGCCATCTTTGGTTTGCTGAAGCATGTCACCTTGCTTTGACAGCAGTGCAATCAACGGACGTTGAGTAAGCAAAATGAAAATCATGAACACCGTTGCCCAGAATGCCGAAAGGCCAGGTGAGAAACGTTCGACAGTCAAACACCAAACCAATACGACGATAGGGAGTAGGTAGTGCAAGCCTGACTTAACGGTTGGGCCAGGATCAGGTACTTCTGTTAATTCTGCATCAATCTCAATTGCGCCATCTTGCACGTGATTTGCTGAGACTTTCACCAACCCAACGTACGCGATTAATAGTGCGACGGTAACAATTGGTGTCGCGGCATCACCAAAGACGTCCTTTGTCCAGCCCACTCCGTAGTAAACCAATGCGCTGATCACACACAATCCTAAGATTGTGCCAGTAAAGGACAGCAGACTTTGTACTAGTGTTGGGTTGTGGCGACGAGGAAGCCCTGTCATGCCTGCTTTACACGCTTCAAGGTGAACAATGTAAATTAAAGCAATATAAGAGATTAGCGCTGGAAGTAGGGCGGCTTTAATCACCTCAACGTAGGAGATACCGACGTATTCCACCATCAAAAATGCTGCTGCACCCATGATTGGCGGTGTTAACTGACCATTGGTTGAAGCCGCTACCTCTACCGCACCCGCTTTTGTGCCGGGAAAGCCAACACGCTTCATCAGTGGAATCGTAAAGGTGCCAGTTGTTACTACGTTTGCGATTGAAGAACCAGAAACCAGACCAGATAAACCTGATGCAACAACGGCCGCTTTAGCTGGACCACCTTTCATATGGCCAAGTAACGAGAAGGCAACTTTAATGAAGTAAGCACCAGCACCAGCGCGTTCCAGCATTGCTCCAAACAATACAAACAAGAAGACAAAAGAGGTAGAAACACCTAGCGCAACCCCAAATACGCCTTCTGTTGTTAGCCACAAGTGAGACATGGCCTTGTTCAAGCTTGCCCCTTTGTGCGCGATAACGTCAGGCATGTAAGGGCCTGCAAAGGTGTAAGTAAGGAAAACAGCAGCCACGACCATTAATGGTGGACCAAGAGCTCGGCGTGTTGCTTCTAAAAGGAGGATCATACCGATAACAGCAACAACGATATCAACCGTTGTCGGTGCGCCTGAGCGTCCTGCTAGCTCGGTATAAAAAAGGTATATATAGGCTGCTGAAAAGCTGCCAGCCAACGCGAGTATCCAATCAACAAGAGGGATATGATCGCGAGGAGAATTCTTCATCGCTGGATAAGCAGTGAAAGCCAAAAAGATCGCGAAAGTAAGGTGGATAGATCGCGCTTCCGTGTCGTTCAGTACGCCAAAATTGAAAATAAATGGTAACGGGGATGCGTACCATAATTGAAATAGTGACCAACACAGAGGAACAAACCAAAGGATTCGTCCTTGCATTCCCGAAGGGCTACGTGCACCTGTGTCTGCCTGAGCCACCATTTCTTGCACATCTTGTGACGGAGCTTGATTCGTCGCCATGTACTTTTTCCTTATTATTGATGGTCCTGTCTGATTTTTATCGAGAACCACACTTCGCCTCTATCAGTGTAGTGAATGGAGCGAAGTTTGCTTTCGAGTATTTTGCTGCCTGAACTCAAAGTGTTGATTGTTGGATACTCTGTTAGGCGGCGTTTAAGTTTTCTTGGGTATGAGCTCGCAGTTTTCAGAAGAAAACTGGCGAATGAAGCATACAGTTAGAACGTGCTACAACCTGTATGCTCAAACAGGCAGAAAATATTCTTTCCTGCCTGTATGTAGAGTCTGAGGAAATTACTTAATTAGACCCATTTCTTTGTAGTATTTTTCTGCACCTGGGTGAAGAGGAATAGAAAGACCAGCTTTCACCATGTCTTCTTTCTTCAAGTTTGCGAATGCAGGGTGTAGACGTTTGAAGGTATCAAAGTTTTCAAACACAGCTTTTGCCACGTTGTAAGCGACATCGTCTGAAACATCAGAGGTCGTTACCATTGTTGCTGCAACACCAAAGCTGTTTACGTCTTTGTCTGTACCGCGGTACATACCAGCCGGTACTGAGCTAAAGGCGTAGTATGGGTTGTCGGCAACAATTTTATCGATTTTAGGGCCTGTTGCTGAAACTAGCTTCGCATCACATGATGTGGTTGCTTCTTTGATTGAACCGTTCGGGTGGCCGACCATGTAAATGAAGGCGTCAATTTTGTTATCACAAAGTGCCTGAGAGCGTTCAGAGCCTTTTAGCTCAGACGCCAATTTGAAGCTGTCGTTTGTCCAACCCATCGCTTCCATGACAACGCCCATCGTTGCACGGTCACC
Organism: Vibrio sp. Vb1574; assembly: GCF_033338675.1. Taxonomy (NCBI): domain Bacteria; kingdom Pseudomonadati; phylum Pseudomonadota; class Gammaproteobacteria; order Vibrionales; family Vibrionaceae; genus Vibrio; species Vibrio sp. Vb1574. The sequence continues at coordinate 26,105 of NZ_JAWOTC010000025.1, read as the reverse complement.
AGAGCCTGGGTTACCGATGTTTACTCGCTTACCTTTCAGGTCTTCAACATTTTCAATACCTGAATCTGCACGCGCAATGATGTTGAAAGGTTCTGTATGAAGAGAGAACATTGCGCGTAGCTTCTTGTACGGGCCTTGTTCTTCAAACTTGCTCGTACCGTTGTAGCCGTGGTACTGCCAATCCGATTGCACGATACCAAAATCTAATTCGCCTGCACGGATAGTGTTAACGTTGTAAATTGAGCCACCAGTTGATTCTACTGAACAACGGATGTTGTGGTCTTTACGACCTTTATTTACCAACTTACAGATAGCACCACCAGTTGGGTAGTAAACACCAGTCACAGAGCCAGTACCGATGGTAATAAACTCTTGAGCGTTAACTGCGCCTGCGCCCATTACGGCTGCAGCGATAGCGCCTACTTTGAGAAGTTTGTTAAATGCCATGAATTTCCCTTCCTTATATTCATTATTTACCCGGAAATAACCATAAATCACTTCTGGAGTTTCCTATTTGGAAACGGCACCTTTTTCAATCCAATCGTTTGAAAAAGCGAGCGAATCATAACAAAAATTTGGCAGAAAATTATCCAATTGTTAAATGTTATAGTTGATAAGTCTGAATTTTGTATCAGGGGATAGGATTCAATTTGTGATTTAATTCTTTTTATAACAATTACTTAATTGACGTTTAGTGATTGAAATGAAAAAGATCAATTGCGTGATGTTAATCACAAAATGGGCGGTTAAATAATGAGCGGAGCAAGCAAAAAATTTACATAAATTATGGGCTACAAAATGAGACTTCTTTTATAACCCACAATGAGTTAGCTGATTGAAGCTTTATAGAACTTAACCAGTATATTCGAACAGCTCGCACACTGATTTGAAGAGTTGCTCAGTCGTAATTGCCATGGTTGGCGTAATGAAAATGGTATCGTCACCTGCGACAACGCCAAGAATACCTTCGGATTTACCGAGTGAATCAAGCAAGCGAGCAATCAACTGTGCTGCACCTGGGCCGGTGTGAATTACCACTAACGCTGCATTACGATCGATGTCTAGTACCAGTTCACGCAGAGAGCTGCTGACTGTTGGGACACCTAGCTCAGCAGGAAGACAGTAAACCATTTCCATTTTTGCATTGCGCGTACGGACGGCGCCAAATTTAGTCAGCATACGTGAGACTTTAGATTGGTTGATACTCTCAAACCCTTGCTGTTTGAGTGCGTCAACAATCTCGCCCTGTGAGCCAAAGCTTTCTTCTTTTAACAGGGCTTTAAAGGCGCGAACTAAGTTGTCTTGTTTTTCTGAATTGCGCATAGTCATTACAAATCTCTTATTACGGGTCAGCAATTTTGCATATTCTCGCATATATATTCAGGCGGTGCCAAAGAGTCCCAGGATTATGTTAGATGCGTCACTGTAAACTATATACCACATAGAATTCTTTAGCGCGCTGAAGTAGGGCTGTATCTGTTTTCTTGAATTCCTTGTCATTTCAACAGAATAAAAGAATAATCCAAGCCCCATTTGTAGCACGGTAACAGCGAGTTGCGCGAGGTCGCAAAGCTAGCGTTAATTGATTGTAATCAAGTTGTGATTCCGATAGCTTTATTTAAGTTGGTTACAAACTACCCTACGAATACGTTTATAAGAGAAATACTCTCAAGGAGAACTACATGAAAGTAGCCGTTATTGGTGCCGCTGGTGGCATCGGTCAAGCCCTGGCCCTTCTACTTAAGAACCGTCTTCCTGCTGGTTCTGATCTAGCCCTATATGATATTGCTCCAGTAACTCCTGGTGTGGCCGCTGATCTTAGCCACATCCCTACGCCAGTTTCTATCAAAGGTTACGCTGGTGAAGATCCTACTCCAGCACTAGAAGGCGCGGATGTTGTGCTAATTTCTGCTGGTGTTGCGCGTAAGCCAGGTATGGATCGTGCGGATCTATTTAATGTAAACGCTGGTATCGTTAAATCGCTAGCGGAGAAGATTGCGGTTGTTTGTCCGAAAGCTTGTGTTGGTATCATCACAAACCCTGTAAATACAACAGTGCCAATTGCTGCTGAAGTTCTTAAAAAAGCGGGTGTTTATGATAAGCGTCGTCTATTTGGTGTAACAACGTTGGATGTTATCCGTTCAGAAACGTTTGTTGCTGAGCTAAAAGACAAAGATCCAGGTGACGTTCGCGTGCCAGTTATTGGTGGTCACTCTGGCGTAACGATCTTACCTCTACTGTCTCAAGTAGAAGGTGTTGAGTTTACAGCTGAAGAAGTAGAAGCATTAACGAAACGTATTCAAAATGCAGGTACTGAAGTTGTAGAAGCGAAAGCGGGTGGTGGTAGTGCAACACTATCAATGGGCCAAGCTGCATGTCGCTTTGGTCTGTCTCTGGTTCGTGCTCTTCAAGGTGAAGAAGGCGTAGTTGAGTGCGCTTACGTTGAAGGCGACGGCGAACACGCGACGTACTTCGCGCAACCTGTGAAACTGGGTAAAGAAGGCGTTGAAGAAGTACTAAGCTACGGCAAACTCAGCGATTACGAAAAGTCTGCATTAGACGGTATGCTAGAAACACTAAATGGCGACATCAACATTGGTGTTGAATTCGCAAAGTAATCTAGAAAGCCTATATAAGAAGAAAGCCGATCATTTTGATCGGCTTTTTTGATCCTTGATTTCTCAACTTCGTAAAAATGGTCGAATAAAACCACGTAGTGAAGGAGAAGATGATGGAAGCGAGGCGAATCCGTAAAGGCATGGTTGTTGAGTGCCAACAAGGCGTCGGTACGATATTAGTGGTCGACCATGAAGCAGAGACGGTATTGTTGTCCAAACAAGGGACTGAACAGCAGCTCGCCGTTAGCTTTGATGAAATAGAAGATGATCCACAACTGCATGGCGGTAGTGACAGATATTACTAGCGCCTCGGGCGTCGTCATTAGGTATCAAACGTAAAAAAGGAAGAGCATGCTCTTCCTTTTAGCTATAAGCCTTGCGTTATGGGTAGCTATTGATTACTTCGTGCGTTGTACAGCGACATGAGCCAGAGTAACAAGCGCTTGTTTGTATTCAGACTCTGGCAACACTGATAGTTCTGCGATTGCTTTGTCTGCTTCTTCTAGAGCTTTTTGCGTTGTGTATTCCAGAGAGCCTGCTTCTTTCATGACCGCAAGAATTTCTTCTAAGCGATCCATGCCATTCGCTTTCTCAATCGCTTCACGAATCATGATTGAGTTTTCTGGTGTGGTATTACGCATAGCATGGAGTAGAGGTAAAGTTGGCTTGCCTTCGGCCAAGTCATCACCCACATTTTTACCCATGTCTTCGCCATCAGAAGTGTAATCCATGACGTCATCAATGAGCTGAAACGCAGTGCCTAGATACTTACCGTAATTTTGCATTGCGATTTCAACATGCTCAGGAGCATCATTTAAGATTGCACCGATTTGAGTTGCGGATTCAAATAAGCGCGCAGTCTTAGAGTAGATGACTTGCATGTAGCTTTCTTCTGTCGTGTCAGGGTCGTTACAGTTCATCAACTGCTGTACTTCACCTTCGGCGATCACGTTTACGGCATTGCTCATTAGTTTAAGGATCTTCATGGATCCTAGTTCTGTCATCATCTGAAATGAGCGTGTATAGATAAAGTCCCCAACTAATACGCTAGCCGCATTGCCAAATGCTGCATTCGCAGTGGCTTTACCACGGCGCATGTCTGATTCATCTACCACGTCATCATGCAGCAAAGTCGCTGTATGGATAAACTCAATAAACGCAGCTGCCATTGTATGACCATTGCCTTGGTAACCAAGTGCACGGGCTGACAGTATCGCTAAAAGCGGTCTTAGACGTTTGCCTCCACCACTCACGATATAAAAACCGAGCTGGTTGATTAAAGAGACATCAGAATTAAGTTGGGCTTGAATTGTTTCATTCACTTTTGCCATGTCATCGGCAGTAAGCGCTTGGATAGTTTTAAAATCCATCGTATATCCGGCTGAAGTTAGACCCTGCAAGGCTTATTCGATTTATATAATTGTCGAATAATACACTAAAAAACGTTGATTAATACATTACTAAAGGGCATGATTGCCGCACTTTTCTTTGGCGATTAGCTTTTCGCCAATTTTTTCAAAATATGGCTTGTCATAGGAGCATCTATTCTGTAGAATCTGCGCCCTATTGATGATTAGTTTAGCGCACACCCTCAAGAAAGGCTGTGCGGAAAAAGCGGAGTAAAATATGTACGCTGTTTTCCAATCTGGTGGTAAACAACACCGTGTAAGCGAAGGTCAAACTCTTCGTTTAGAGAAATTAGACGTTGAAACTGGTGCAACTGTAGAATTTGATAAAGTTCTTCTTGTTGCTAACGGCGAAGACATCAAAGTTGGTGCTCCTCTTGTAGAGGGCGGCAAAATTGTTGCTGAAGTTGTACAACACGGTCGTGGCGATAAAGTTAAAATCGTTAAGTTCCGTCGTCGTAAGCACTCTCGTAAGCAACAGGGTCACCGTCAGTGGTTCACTGAAGTGAAGATCACTGGTATCAACGCTTAATCTATTAGGAGAGTTTAACAATGGCACACAAAAAAGCTGGTGGTTCTACTCGTAACGGCCGCGATTCAGAAAGCAAACGTCTAGGTGTTAAGCGTTTCGGTGGTGAATCTGTACTTGCAGGTAACATCATCGTTCGTCAACGTGGTACTAAGTTCCACGCTGGTAACAACGTAGGTATCGGTAAAGACCACACTCTATTCGCTCTTACTGAAGGTAAAGTGAAGTTCGAAGTGAAAGGTCCTAAGAACCGTAAGTTTGTAAGCATCGAAGCTGAGTAATTAGGTTTTTAACCAAATTACTTAATAGCTTTAAGCTGAATTCAAAAGCCCTGCCGAATCGGCGGGGTTTTTTATTTGTGGTAGTCGACATATCGAAGTTTCTCGCTAAGATCCTAAGCGATTTGAATCTGGGAGCTTAGATCTGTCATCTGCTAAAATTGTCGGATGACATAGTAAGATTTAATCCACGCACGAAGTAGTCGGAGTAAAAGATGAAGTTCGTAGATGAAGCGGTAGTAAAAGTTCAGGCTGGTGATGGCGGTAGTGGCGTTGTCAGTTTCTGGCGTGAAAAATTCATCACTAAAGGTGGCCCTGATGGCGGTGATGGCGGTGACGGTGGTGATGTTTATATCCAAGCTGATGAAAACCTAAATACCCTGATTGATTACCGTTTCCAGCGCTTCTACGAAGCTGAGCGTGGTGAAAACGGTCGCGGTGGTAACTGTACAGGTAAGCGTGGTAAAGACATCGTTCTTCGTGTACCTGTGGGTACGCGCGCTGTGGATATCCACACAAATGAAATCGTGGCGGAAGTTGCTGAACACGGTAAGAAAGTGATGATCGCAAAAGGCGGTTGGCACGGTCTAGGTAACACGCGTTTCAAATCTTCAGTAAACCGCGCGCCTCGTCAGAGAACATTGGGTACAAAAGGTGAAGTACGCGAAATTCGCCTTGAGCTATTGCTTCTTGCTGATGTGGGTATGCTTGGTCTACCTAATGCTGGTAAATCAACCTTTATCCGCGCAGTATCAGCAGCAAAACCGAAAGTCGCTGATTACCCATTCACGACTTTGATCCCAAGCTTGGGTGTCGTAAGTGTCGTACCAGAGAAAAGTTTTGTTGTTGCAGACATCCCTGGTTTGATCGAGGGTGCAGCAGATGGCGCTGGCCTTGGTATTCGATTCTTGAAGCACTTAGAGCGTTGTCGAGTGTTGCTGCACATGATCGATATTATGCCAATTGATCAGTCCGATCCGGTGCAAAATGCATTGACGATCATTGATGAACTAGAACAATACAGCGAAAAACTGGCAAGTAAGCCGCGCTGGTTAGTGTTCAACAAAGTTGATCTAATGCCTGAAGAAGAAGCGAATGAGAAGATCCAAGAAATCTTAGACGCACTAGGTTGGGAAGACGAGTACTTTAAGATCTCGGCGATCAATCGTAACGGTACTAAAGAGCTTTGTTACAAACTGGCTGACTTTATGGATAACCTACCTCGCGAAGAGGAAGAAGTGGCTGAAGAAGATAAAGTTAACTTCATGTGGGATGATTACCATAAAGATGCGATGGCGGGTAAAGACGTTATCACTGAAGATGACGACGACGATTGGGATGACTGGGACGATGAAGAAGATGACGGTCACGTTGTCTACGTTCGTGACTAATCAGAACGGTCAAACAATGCCTGTTTGCCTATAATTCATTAAGCCGCAATTATTTATTGCGGCTTTTTTTGTATCTAAATCATATTTAGGTGATGTGATTTACGGCACAATAACCGATACGTCGTGTTTTTTGAGGGTTAGTTTGGCCCTCGCGCGTATGAATGAGTAACACCCTAAAAGGAATTAGACTTATTTATGACTCTAGAAACCATACCGCCTAGAGAGTTGGCGGTATCTACTCAACGATCGATTTCTCGTCTTGTCGCCCAAGCCGGACAAATGCTACTTGCTCATGGTGCTGAAAGTACTCTTGTGAGCGATATTATGCGTCGTATTGGCCTAGCTTGTGGGGTGAATGAAGTTGCGGTAGCACTATCAGCTAATGCATTGGTTGTGACGACGGTAATGGATGGGCATTGCATCACCACCACCCGAAGCTGCGCTGATCGTGGCATCAATATGCGCGTTATTACGCAAATTCAACGAATCTGTATCATGATGGAGCGTGGTTTGCTCGATGCAACCATGGCGCAGAAAAAGCTGAACGCTATCAGTCCAGAGCGTTATAACCGCTGGTTGGTGGTGTTTATGATTGGCTTGTCTTGTGCGGCATTCAGTCATCTAGCTGGTGGTGATTGGGGAGTATTCATTATGACCTTTTTAGCTTCAGCTGGTGGCATGATCGTTCGCCAAGAAATTGGTCATCGTCATTTCAACCCTCTATTGAACTTTGCTGCGACCGCTTTTGTGACCACCTTAATTTCAGCACAGGCGGAAATTTACCAAATCGGTAATCTACCTACCGTAGCAATGGCATCGTCAGTATTAATGCTTGTACCTGGTTTCCCACTCATTAACTCTGTCGCAGATATGTTGAAAGGCCACATTAATATGGGGATTGCTCGATTTGTGATGGCTAGTTTACTAACGTTGGCGACATGTTTGGGGATCGTTGCTGCGATGAGTGTAACTGGAATTTGGGGGTGGGCAATCTAATGAGTTTATTTGAATTGATGTTTGGCCTTTTGAATGACATGTTTTTTGCGGCGATTCCCGCTGTAGGATTTGCATTGGTTTTTAACGTACCACAAAGAGCTTTAGTGTATTGCGCTGTTGGTGGCGCGATTGGTCATGGTAGCCGCTACTTGATGATGCAGTTTGGCATTCCTATTGAGTGGGCAACCTTTTTTGCTGCGACGTTAGTTGGGATGATTGGTGTGTACTGGTCTCACCGTTTTCTCGCGCATCCAAAAGTGTTTACTGTGGCTGCTTTGATCCCGATGGTGCCGGGTGTGTTTGCGTACAAAGCAATGATCGCTATGGTAGAAATCAATCATGTTGGCTACTCACCCGAGCTTGTCGCAACCTGTATGGAAAACTTTCTTAAGGCCATGTTTATTATTGCAGGTTTAGCTGTTGGTCTTGCGGTTCCAGGGCTGTTATTCTATCGCCGCAGACCAATTGTATAAGGACCTAACATGATCATTAGTATGATTGCCGCTATGGCCGACAATCGCATCATTGGCAAAGACAATCAAATGCCTTGGCATCTTCCCGCCGATTTCGCTTGGTTTAAGCGTTGTACCATGGGAAAACCGGTTGTGATGGGACGCAAAACCTATGAGTCTATTGGTCGCCCTTTACCAGGTCGCTTGAATATTGTTATTAGCCGTGATGAGACACTAAAGATCGAAGGCGTCACTACCGTAACATCGATTGAGCAGGCTCTGGAAGTCGCAGGTGATGTGGAAGAAGTGATGATCATTGGTGGTGGTGCGATTTACACCACTTGTCTGCCTATGGCCAATAAACTGTATGTAACACACATTGAAGCGGCCATTGATGGTGATACTCAGTTCCCAGATTGGGGAGACGAGTTTAAGGAAACTTACTCAGAAATGTATCAAGCCGATGAGAAGAACGCCTACAACATGCGCTTTACTGTGTTAGAAAAGTAATTCGAGATTAACACCGCGTAGTTAATACGGTAATGCCGTTCGTATAACAGCGAGCGGCCATCCCAACCTACCGTCATCCTGAAAAGCAACGAAAGAGCGAGATTCAGGAGCCTCTATACGAGTACTTTGTTGTCAAAGGTATTTCTATCTATTCGCAGCGCGAGGATATTAGATTCCTAGTCTCGTTAAGGCTCGTTGACCCTACAGGAGGTGTTAAGTGACAGGTATTCCTCCTACTATGGATTATCGACTGTTATTCAGTGTTTAACTTAACGCATCCTGAGTAAAAATTTTCTTATCTTCCCAACGGATCATGGTCAGTCTTCCGCCCCAAACGCAGCCAGTATCTAGCCCGATGACTTCGTTGTTCATATAGCCTTGTAGTGCAGCCCAGTGCCCAAAGAGCACCGCTTTGTTTAAGTGGATACGTTTAGGCACATCAAACCATGGAATAAGTTCGTTACCGGAAACTTGTTGCGGTGGCAATTTACAATCCATATCCAAACGACCATCAGGGAAACAAAAGCGCATCCGCGTAAAAGCATTGATAATATAACGGTATCGGTCCAAACCCTGTAGAGAGTCATCCCAGGAATCAGGTTGATTGCTGTACATGTTTTTTAATAGCCAAGGCAGCTCTTCACTTTGGATGATGCGCTCAACTTCACGGGCACACTTTCTCGCTGTTTTTAGATTCCACTGCGGTGATATGCCAGCGTGACACATCACGAACTCGTCATGCTCGGCCATTAGAGGTTGCTGAGCTAGCCATGTCAGTAGTTCCTCTTTGTCAGGGGCCGTGAAAATAGGTGCGGTTCTATCTTTGTCTTTGACCTTTTTTATCCCGTGAGCCACTGCAAGAAGGTGAAGGTCGTGATTACCAAGCACGACGATTGCGCTTGCGCCAAGTGACTTCACAAAGCGTAACGCTTCTAGTGATTTAGGCCCTCTGGCGACCAAATCACCAGCAAGCCAAAGTTGGTCTTTTTTCGCAGAGAAAGATACTTTTTCTAGTAGTCGCTGCAATTCATCAAAACAGCCTTGGATGTCACCAACAATATAGGTAGCCACTGAATCTCCAATTTACTAATTTAAAACATTTGGAACAGCCAAGCGAAATGGTTCGATTTCGGTGATGAACTCTTGCCCTTTCTCATCCAGCATTTTGTAGTGTCCTTGCATAACGCCGACAGGGGTTTCTAACGCGGTTCCGCTACTGTACGTGTATTCATCATTGCTTGGAATAAAGGGCTGCTGGCCTACCACTCCGTCACCTTCAACCGTCATTTGCTTGCCGTTCGAGTCTGTGATTAGCCAGCGGCGGCTCACTAACTGTACGGTTTGTTGGCTAAGGTTTTTGATGGTGATGATATAAGCGAAAACGTAGCGTTGTAGCTCTGGGTTGGACTGTTCTTCGATGTATTTGGTGTGAACTTGAATTTTGATGCAAGGTTGAATGACGTCCATGTGCACTCCTCAGAAACGTAATATCCCAATAATAATAAGCCAAACCTACAAGGGTTTGGCTTATTGTTTGAGTTCTTAGTGCTGCGGGTTATCCGCAAGCCAGTTCGCCATTGCGACGAATTGTTCTAGCGTCAGGTTCTCTGGACGCATGCTTGGATTAACACCTAGCTCTTCTAGTACTTCTGTGCTTAACAACGATTTGTAGCAGTTACGAACGGTTTTACGACGTTGGTTAAAGCCTTCACGACAAACGCGATCGAGCAAACGCAGATCTTTCGCCGGGCATGGCAGCTCTTCGTAAGGCACTAAACGAACAACGGCAGAATCCACTTTCGGTGGTGGAACGAATGCCGTTGGCGGTACTTCCAGTACCGGTACCACTTTACAGTAGTACTGAGCCATTACCGTTAAACGGCCGTAAGCTTTGCTGCCAGGGCCGGCGGCTAAGCGGTTTACCACTTCTTTTTGCAGCATAAAGTGCATGTCTTGAATGTCTTTATGGAACTCAAAAAGGTGGAACATCAATGGTGTAGAGATGTTGTATGGCAAGTTACCAAAAATGCGCAGCTTGTTGTTTGGCTTCACTAGTTGAGTGAAGTCAAAACGCATAGCGTCACCCTCATGGATGGTCAACTTATCTGCCAGTTCAGGGTGAGTACGTAGGCGTTCCGCCAGATCGCGGTCTAATTCGATAACTGTGAACTTATCTACTTCACGACCTACCGGCTCAGTGATTGCACCAAGACCAGGACCTATTTCAACCAGGTTTTGACCTGGTTTTGGGTTAATCGCTGATACGATTCCATCAATAATGTATGGATCGTTCAGGAAGTTTTGACCAAAACGTTTACGCGCTTTGTGTCCTAAATGGACATCATTTCTCATTGTTTCTTCTCTACCAAATCTATCGCATGCGTGAGCGCTGTTCGGAAACTCCCTGTATCCGCTTGACCTGTCCCTGCCAGATCTAATGCAGTACCGTGGTCCACCGATGTTCTAATAAAAGGTAGACCAAGAGTAATATTTACTGAACGACCAAAGCCTTTGTATTTTAATACTGGCAATACTTGATCATGGTACATGCCTAAAACAGCATCAGCATCATTTAAATATTTTTCATTGAAAATGGTATCAGCCGGCAGAGGGCCGATCAGGTTGATACCTTTTTCTTGTCGAATTTTTTCCAGTGTCGGAGTGATGGTCTCGATCTCTTCACGACCTAAGCAGCCATCTTCGCCAGCATGAGGGTTAAGCCCGCAAACGTAGATGTTTGGTTGTGCGATAGCAAACTTTTCTACAAGGTCTTTATGAAGAATATCGATGATTTTTTCTAATCGCTCTTCGGTGACAGCTTTGGACACATAAGCTAAAGGAATATGTGTTGTAACCAGCGCCACGCGTAGTCCTTCCGTTGCTAGCATCATTACGACTAGCGGCGTTTGTGACTTCTCGGCGAAAAATTCAGTATGACCACTGAATGCAACACCTGCGCGATTAATCACCCCCTTATGAACAGGGCCGGTGACAATAGCATCAAATTCATCATTCATACAGCCTAAAGCCGCTCTTTCTAGCGTTTTTAGTACATAGTGGCCATTCGCTTCATTGAGCTCGCCTGCGACCGCAGGTTCCGATATTTGGATATGGTCAACGATAAGCGTGCCCGCTTTTTGTGCTTTAGGTGCTTCTTCTGGATTGTAATCAGACAGTTGGACTTCGATGCCAAGCTGCTTGGCTCGCTCCGTCAGCATATTCTTATCGGCACAGACGACAATTTGGTGCGCCCAATCTTCTTTCGATAGGGCAAGCACTAAGTCTGGGCCGATACCCGCAGGTTCCCCTGCGGTTACGACAATTCTACGAATTGTATTAGTTGTCATTGTTGTCATCCACGATTTCAACAAACGCACTTGCGCGTAGCTCTTGCATCCATGCGCCCGCTTCTTCATTAAATTTACGGTTAAATAGAATACGGTAAGCTTTGTTCTTCATCGCTGAGTCAGTACGGTCAACTTGGCGACGATCCAACACTTCAACGATATGCCAGCCGTGAACGGTTTTGAACGGTTCGCTGATTGAGCCAACTGGCAGAGTTTCTACTTGGTGCTTGAATTCTGGCACGTAAAGATCTGGTGTTTGATAACCTAGTTCACCGTCTTGTGCTGCCGAGCCAGGATCTTGACTGTATTGTGTTGCCAATTGAGCGAACGTTGCTTCACCGGCTTTGATGCGGCGTACAAATTCATTCAGTTGCTTCTTCGCCCCTTCGTCGCTCAGAATCACTGTTGGTTTAATCAAAATATGACGCGCATTTACTTCCGTTACCGCAACCGTTTCTAGGCCTTTTACATCCTCTATTTTTAGGATGTGGAAACCAACGCCACTACGGAATGGACCAATAATGCTGCCTTTGTTTTGCATCTTGATCTGATCAGCAAAGATGGTTGGCATCTCTTCTTTACGCATCCATCCCCAATCACCACCCTGTAAAGCTTTAGGACCTTTTGAGTAGGTGTAGGCCATCTCCGTAAAGTCTGCACCTTCGTTTAGCTTTTTCGCGAGCGCTTTAGCTTCTGCTTCTACAGCTGACTTTTCTTTATCGTCAGAGAAGCGCAGTTGAATGTGTCCAATTTTGTATTGAACAGTCGCATTGGTTTCTTGTGATAGTTGCTCAGCAAGGCTATCGACCTCTGCTGGAAGGATATTAATACGGCGACGAACCAGTGCATTGCGAGCTTCTGATGCGGCGATTTCCTTACGAATTTGTTCGCGGAATTCTGGGTAACTTAAACCTTCACTTTCTACAGAAGCAGCGAGTTGTTCTACCGATTGCTCATTATTACGTGCGATCTCTGCAATCGCTTGGTTTAAACGGTTGTCGTCAATACGCACACCAATACGGTCAGCTTCTTGGCCTTGCAACGTGTCAATGATAAGTTTTTCAACAACTTGTTCTTTTAATACGCTGGTAGAAGGTAAGCTCTTTCCACTTTGACGAGCGTTGGCTTGCAGCGTTTTCATCGCTGTTTCGATGTCGCTTTGTAGAACTACACCGTCGTTCACGATGACCGCAACCTTATCGATCTCTACTGGTGCTGCAACCGCTCCGCAAGAGAGTAGGGTCGTGAATAAGATTGATTTCCAAATTTTCATTTAAAATTCCGTCAGTATTTTTGAATAGGCGTCTTATTCATTTAAGACGCCTATTTTGATTAATTGTTCAGATAGAATGGGCGGCCGTACTTAATCGCGTTGTCAGAACCATCCAGCTCTTTGACAGCAGTGTCTTCACGCTGGTTGGTCGCAAAGCCTTGAATACCGAAGTTAACGCTGAAGTTATTTTCGTATTCAGGTGATGCCCCGGTGCTGCCGATAGCTTGGTCTTCCCAACCAAGCAATTGGTTTGAGTAAGTGACGCCAATGTACCAACAGTCAGATTGGTAACGTAGGCTCGCTAACCATTCTAGGTCCGCATTTTCATTGAGGTCGTAGTAGTATTGACCACTCGCAGACCAGTTCGGGTTGAACTCGTAGGCCGCTACAATACCTGCTTGAGAAATACCTTTACGAGTAATTGTGTCTAGGTTTTCGAGAATGATCGTATCTTCGATGTATTCACGCGTAACGTAGCGATAGTTACCCTGAATAAAGCCGCCGTTGAATTGGTATTCCAAGGTACTGTTTGCCAACTGCATGGAGCTCAAATCAATATCGTATTGAATTCCACCGTGATAGAACAAGTAATCGTTGTAGTTGAAATCAGCTTCAATCGCCCATGATGAGTAATTGGTTGTCTCATCCGGAAGATTTGGGCTGTTGCTCAGTTTGGTCTTTTTATCGAAGTAGTAAATCTGACCAAATGAAACGTTAAGACGCTCTTTATAGTCATCATCAAAGAAGCGAGTACTCGCACCGTAGCTTAACTGGTTCGCCGAGGCGATTTTATCAATGCCACTGTACTTACGACTGCGGAATAGCCCGTAGTAGTCGGTTTGTAGCAAGGTGGTATCGTAGTTGTAGATGTTGGTTTGATCTTCTTCAGGTACGTACAAGTACTGCAGCTGAGGCTCCAGTGTTTGGGTGTAGCCCTTGATCCAGCTTGTATCTCGCTCTAAGTAAAGTTGCGCATGCGTGCGGAACTCAGGAATAACACGAGAAACTTCATCATCCAACTGGTTTTGCAAGTTTACATCTGTCAAACCCGTTAAGTCTTGAGAGTAATACGTAGAGAGCACACGCGCTTCTGTTGTCCACGTTGCCCATGAGTTTGAGAGTGGTAATGTAAGCCCTGGTTCAATGTGAACACGGGTCGCATTTGGTCGCGCAGCATCGCTGGTATCGAAGCGGCTCACTTGGCTCTTCACGTCAAAGTTAAGGTAGTCTCCCCACAACGGCGTGTAGTAGTTCAAGTCTAACTGAGGAAGCAGGCGATAAGGGCGGTTCTCTTCTTTCAATAAGATTTGGAAGTCACGAACGGTTAACGAGGCATCCCAGAAGTCAGAACGATATTGTACTTGTCCTTCTTGAACCAGTTGACCATCTTCACGGTTACCAATGTCGGAGTCGAGATCGAGGAAGTAATCAATATCACTCACTTTTGAGTAATCGACTTTGACTATCCACTGTTTATTGATGATACCGTCGTGTTTAACTTGGTAGCCCCAACGAGACTCGTCCTGATATTTGCGATCACTATTGAGGTATTCGCCTTTGATTTCCCCATTTCCCCAACCATCTGTTAGGTAGCGGAAATCAGTATCGAGTTTTGTACCACGTTGCTGCATATAGAGCGTGGTGAGTGTCATGTCATATTGAGGCGCGATGTTCCAATAGAATGGCACCTCGACTTCCATACCATCACTAGAACCATACGATAAAGAAGGAAAGAGGAAACCCGTTTTACGCGTATCTCCAATTGGCATGGTTAGATACGGCACATAGAAAACAGGCACATCTAACACTTCAAATCGAGGATGGTGCAGCGTCGCTGTCTCTTCATCTTGGTCAACATCGATGCCTGACGCAACCAATCGCCATGAATTATCGCCTTGAGGGCACGATGTGATAGAGCCGTCTTCGAGTTCATAAACCGACTGACCTGTGCGAGCGATATAGGCTGCAGTGCCTCGACCTTGTTGGCAAAGGAACTGATAATCAGTGTTCTCAAGTGAAAACGTATCTTGATTAATGTCGTTAGTAACACGATCAGATCGAGCTTTGACTTGGCCGTCATTGAAAGTCACGTTGCCTTCGGCAACCACGACGTTGTCTTGTTGGTGCAGCGTTACGCTATCTGCGGTAATTTTCTTCTGGCCTTGGGTGACTTGTACATTACCTGAGTACTGAGCTTTGTCACCATTGATGGCTTGCAGGGTGTCAGCTTCTACCACTACTGGGGTATTAAGAGCGTCCTCCTCGCCACTTGTATCGACCAAACATTGATCTGTGGCGGGCATTTCCTGCACACTATCATGGATATTCGCTTCAGCTTGAGTGGTGGGTACAAACAAGGCGGTGCTGATAGAGGCCGCTAAAAATGTGCGGGAGAAATGTTGCATTGAATTGAACTTTCCTGTGTCACTACTACTCGATGGCTATAGGGCTTGTTGTACCCTAGCGTAATAGCCAAATGAATCAACTATAGTCGCATTTATCCCAGCGTATTGATTCACTGTGGCATAATGACGACAAAATAGCTGCAAAGATAAGCAGGCGAAATGGCCTAGCCGAAATAAAACTAATTCCATTATCATAAAGGAAATCGTTGCATCCGGCACTATAAGACCGCCGTCGTCGATAAAAATTCATTGATAGAGAACACATAATGCATATTTTTGGCAAAATTCTGGGTGCCTTTTTTGGCTTGTTACTTGGCGGGCCGCTAGGTTTACTCTTTGGCTTATTTATTGGCCATCAATTCGATAAAGCACGTCGCTTGAGTCAAGCCGGGTTCTCTACTGGCGGCTTTGGAAAAGGGCCAAGTCAAGCTCAACGCCAAGAAGAGTTTTTTAAAGCGGCGTTTGCGGTAATGGGACATGTGGCAAAAGCGAAAGGCCAAGTCACCAAAGAGGAAATCCAACTGGCTTCAGCCATGATGGACCGCATGAATTTGCATGGCGAACAGCGTCGCGCAGCGCAAGACGCGTTTCGTGAAGGTAAAGACAGCGACTTTCCGTTAGAAGATGTTCTTGTTCGTGTGAAAATTTCGACAGCTGGTCGCTTTGACTTGTTGCAATTTTTCTTAGAGCTGCAAATCTCGGCGGCCTTTGCAGATGGCTCAATCCACCCGAGTGAACGAAATGTACTACACAAAATTGCACGTGGTTTGGGTTTCTCTTCTGAGCAATTAGAGCGTCGTTTGCAAATGCAAGAAGCCGCATTTCGTTTCCAAAGCCAGGGCGGTTTTCATGGTCAGCATCAAGGCCAATCTTCTGGTGGTAGCTGGCAACAAGCTTCACAAGCAGATCAACTGGCTGACGCGTACAAAATTCTGGATGTGTCTTCAGATGCCGACAGTAAAACCGTCAAGCGTGCTTATCGTAAATTGATGAACGAGCATCACCCGGACAAATTGATGGCTAAAGGTTTACCACCAGAGATGATGAACGTCGCGAAAGAGAAATCTCAAGAGATTCAAAACGCTTACGATCTTATTAAGAAGGTTAAAGGCTTTAAGTAGTCGGACATTTTCTATCAAACATTTGGATGTAAA
This sequence comes from Vibrio sp. Vb1574, assembly GCF_033338675.1. Classification (NCBI taxonomy): domain Bacteria; kingdom Pseudomonadati; phylum Pseudomonadota; class Gammaproteobacteria; order Vibrionales; family Vibrionaceae; genus Vibrio; species Vibrio sp. Vb1574. The sequence goes on along the minus strand of NZ_JAWOTC010000025.1, from coordinate 9,746 downwards.
AAAGGGCACTCAGTGCCCTTTTTTTTCATGTCTTAGTCTTTGAGTTGCCGGTGTCTTTAGCTTTTGGCCTATTATGTCCCTAATGCTAATTGACCTCACATCCCCCCAGTTTAGTTGGCTTGATTCAAGTCCCAATCGTATTCGTATTTCACTTTGCCAGAGAAGTTTTTGTATTGCGGAGCATACTTTGCGATGTGGTTGAAGACTTGTTTCTCTCCACCAAAGTCCGCTGCAAACCAATCATAAATAGAAGACAGCTGCGCCGTGTTTCCTTGGATAGATACGCCTTTGCTGCTGTTGATAAATGTTTTGGCGGCACTATCCAGTAGAGCTTGCGTGTTGTCAGCAGTGAATGCTTGAGCTTGTAGGTTAGGGCATCCCAAACTTGCACAATTTACGGCGTAATGCGTCCTTGGGTCATTCCAAATTGGACGCAAAATTCGATGTTCAATATCGTTTAAAGTTAGATCCTTCCCATTGACCACGACCACATCGTCTCCCCAAGGACCAAAGCTAAATAAACCACCTAGCTTGGTGATTGATTCGACTGGATAGTTATCCAAAATAAGATCTACCGTGATGGCGTTGTAAAGGTTTACCCAATAGGCATATTGCTCTGCTTGGTTGTATTGTAGAGGGTCTAGTTTTGCCAAACGCTGGATGTATTGTTTCAGCTTAGTTTTATCGACAGAGGAGACTTGGCTATAACGAAACAAGGTATTCTCGCCTTGTTCAACTAAATAAGTATCGAGCAGTTGTTGCCATTCTTGATGAGAAATTTGGGTTTGGTTGGCTTGATTCGATTGTTTCCAATATGGCCATAAGTCGGATTTAGGCGCGGACAATGTCGAGAAAGAAACCAGAGCACACAACAGCAATAACAGACGCTTCATAGAGATACCTTTGAATGAGATATTGTTGATAGTGTAGACCAGTTTAGTGCTTGTTTTCTTTCAGTAATCAGTGGCCTTTATTCGCTGTCATTCCGAGGAGCATAAGCGATATCAGGAATCTAATACCCACAAACTCTTGAGTAAAGACAGTATGAATCTGTACAGTGCGCTCTGGTAGTCGATCCTGAATCACGCTCCTTCGTCGCTGTTCAGGATGACGAATTTCAACAGAGGCGTTCGGTATTCTGTAAGCAAAGCGATATGAGATCAGTCACCCAAAACAAATCAAGGGCCGACAATTGCCAGCCCTTGATTTGTGTATTTACTAACGCGTCTTAACGCAAGAAGCTTGGAATATTCGCTTCGTACTCAGCAATCTTATCTTCGTGTTGAAGGGTTAGGCCAATGTTGTCCAAACCGTTTAGCAAGCAATGACGACGGAACGAATCGATTTCAAAACCATATTCTTTGCCGTTGGCACGAACGACATTCGCTTCTAGGTCGACCTCGACTTCTGCACCTTCATTTGCCTCAACAAACTGGAAGATTTCATCCACTTCTTGTTCAGTCAAACGAACTGGCACCATTTGGTTGTTGATCGAGTTGCCGTAAAAAATATCGGCAAAGCTTGGTGCGATCATCGCTTTGATGCCGTAATCCGCTAGTGCCCACGGTGCGTGCTCACGAGATGAGCCACAGCCGAAGTTTTCACGAGCCAGCAAGATAGACGCGCCTTGGTAGCGAGGTGCGTTCATCACGAACTCTGGATTTGGCTGTTCGCCAGCATCGTCTAGGAAGCGCCAGTCATGGAATAGGTGCTTACCAAACCCTAGGCGGGAGACCTTTTGTAGGAACTGCTTTGGAATGATGGCATCAGTATCAACGTTCGCTGCATCTAGAGGAACAACTAAGCCTGTGTGTTGTTTAAAGCCTGACATTGGTTTGCTCCTTAGTCTAGTTCACGAATATCTACAAAGTGACCAGCAATTGCTGCTGCCGCTGCCATCGCAGGGCTCACTAGGTGGGTACGGCCATCACGACCTTGGCGGCCTTCAAAGTTACGGTTTGAAGTAGACGCACAACGTTCATGTGGGCCCAAACGGTCATTGTTCATTGCTAGACACATCGAGCAACCTGGTAGGCGCCACTCAAAGCCCGCTTCTTTAAAGATAACGTCCAAGCCTTCCGCTTCTGCTTGCGCTTTTACTTGCTCAGAGCCAGGAACGATTAGCGCTTGAACGTGAGGCGCGACTTTGCGACCTTTCGCTACTTCAGCGGCTGCGCGCATGTCTTCGATACGTGAGTTAGTACAAGAACCAACGAAGACTTTATCAACGTTGTAATCAGACAATGACTTTCCTGCCTCTAGGCCCATGTAAGCCAAAGCTTTTTCTGCCGATGCTTTTTCTACTGGGTCGGCAAAGCTTTCTGGTGCTGGGATAGGTTGATCTACTGCGATCACTTGGCCTGGGTTAGTACCCCAAGTGACTTGTGGTCTGATATCCGCTGCGTTTAGTGTCACGACTGCATCAAACTGAGCATCATCGTCAGTTTTTAATGTCTTCCAGTATTCTACTGCTGCATCAAAGTCGGCACCTTGAGGTGAGAATTTACGGCCTTTGATGTATTCGAACGTGGTTTCATCTGGCGCAATCAAACCGGCTTTCGCACCTAGCTCTATCGCCATGTTACATACGGTCATGCGGCCTTCCATTGAAAGGTCAGTGATCGCTTCACCACAGAATTCAACTACGTAGCCTGTACCGCCTGCTGCTGTCGTTTCACCGATGATGGCTAGCACAATGTCTTTCGCAGTAATGCCCGGAGCCACTTTGCCTTTCACTTCGATCTTCATCGTTTTAGCGCGCGCTTGTTTTAGCGTTTGAGTTGCTAATACGTGCTCAACTTCAGATGTTCCAATACCAAAAGCTAGCGAGCCGAACGCACCGTGTGTAGCAGTGTGCGAGTCACCACAAACAATGGTCATGCCCGGTAGGGTAATACCAAGCTCTGGGCCCATAACGTGCACAATACCTTGATATTTATGGTTAATGTCGTAAAGCGTAACACCAAACTCTTCACAGTTTTTCGATAGCGTTTCCATCTGGATACGAGCCATCTCACCGGATGCGTTGATGTCTTTGGTGGTTGTTGAAACGTTGTGGTCCATGGTGGCAAAAGTTTTGCTGACCTGACGCACCTTACGACCTTTTTCACGCAAGCCGTCAAATGCTTGCGGAGACGTCACTTCATGTACCAAGTGACGGTCGATGTACAAGATTGGGTTTTCCCCTTCTGCTGCGACGGCAACGTGTGCGTCGTAGACTTTTTCGTATAGTGTTTTGCCCATTGTTTGCTTCCTTTCCTCGTTATCCTTGTTGCTTTGTTTTAGCACCAATGACTTAGAGGTAAGTCATTGGTGGATAGAGGATTTAGTATTTATTATGAATCTGTTCTGTATTACGAGTTTAAGATGTACTCAGCGATCTTATCGCCCATCTCAGATGTTGTAAGCGCAGGGTTGTCACCAGCAAGATCGCCCGTTAGCTCCCCAGCTGAAAGTGCTTTTGATACTGCGGCTTCAATGTCTTGCGCCGCAGTTTCTTCACCTAGGCTGTAACGCAGCATCAGTGCTGCTGATAGGATTTGCGCCACAGGGTTAGCAATATTCTTACCTGCGATATCGGGTGCACTGCCACCTGCTGGCTCGTACAGACCAAATTTACTTTCGTTTAGGCTTGCTGAAGGCAGCATACCCATTGAGCCAGTGATCATTGCACACTCATCAGAAATGATGTCGCCGAAGATGTTTGAACACAGCATTACGTCGAACTGAGCAGGGTCTTTGATAAGCTGCATAGTCGCGTTATCAATGTACATGTGTGACAACTCGACATCTGGGTAGTCTTTTGCGATTTCTTCGACTACTTCACGCCATAAGATAGAGCTTTGTAGAACGTTCGCTTTGTCGATAGAGCACACTTTCTTGCGACGTAGACGAGCAGACTCAAAAGCGATTTTTGCAATACGTTCGATCTCAAAGCGGTGGTACACCTCAGTATCAAATGCTTTTTCTGTTGCGCCTTCACCTTCACGACCTTTCGGTTGGCCGAAGTAGATACCACCCGTCAGTTCACGGACTACCACGATGTCAAAGCCGCGACCCGAGATGTCTGCACGTAGCGGTGAGAAAGCTTCAAGACCTGAGTGAATTTGCGCTGGACGTAAGTTACAGAACAGTTGGAAGTGTTTACGTAGCGGCAGTAGGGCACCGCGTTCAGGTTGGTCGTTTGGTGGTAAGTGCTCCCACTTAGGGCCGCCAACCGAGCCGAATAGGACTGCATCAGACTCTTCACATGCTTTTATTGTGCTCTCTGGAAGTGGGCAACCGTGATTGTCGATCGCGATACCACCGACATCATGCTCGTCACGCTCAAACGCAATACCATGTTTCTTTTCGATTGCATCCAATACTTTATGTGCCTGCGCCATTACTTCCGGGCCAATGCCGTCACCGGGTAGGACGGCAATTTTGTACGATTTGTCTGTCATGTTAATCCTTTAAGTTTTCTAATTTTGAGCTTAATTATTTCAACGAGCGTGTTCTTTCCTGAGCCGTGTAGCCCGGTTGTTATTACACAGTCGCAATCTTTTTCTGCTTCATTTCTTCGATTTTATCTGCACGATGAATGCTGTTAATAACGTGCAATAATGCTTGGCCGGAAGCCTCAACGATGTCGGTGGAAACACCCGTACCGTGGTATTTGCGACCTTTGTAGTTGGCAATGATGTCTGCTTGACCCAAACCATCTTCACCTTCACCTTTCGCGGTTAGGTCGAATTTATCCAGAACGATGTCGTAGCCTGTCACGCGGTAGATACATTGGTATAGCGCATCAACTGGGCCATTACCGACCGCTGCTTCACACATTTCTTCATCACCGCATTGCATTTTGATGCTGGTGGTAGCCATTACGCTGCCAGACTGCACGCTTAGGTAGCTCAATTTGTAGAAGTCATCTTCTTCACGCAAGTTCGAGAAGTGCATTAGGGCTTCTAGGTCGTAATCGAACACTTGGCCTTTGCGATCAGCAAGTTTCAAGAAATCCGCATACAGCGCGTCTAGGTTGTACTCGTCTTCGTTGTAACCCATGGTATCCATATGGCTCTTCACGGCAGCGCGACCGCTGCGGCTGGTTAGGTTCAGAGCTTGGTTTTTTAGGCCAATAGACTCAGGGGTCATGATTTCGTAGGTATTCTTATTCTTCAACATGCCATCTTGGTGGATGCCTGAAGAGTGGCTAAACGCATTTGCACCCACAATTGCTTTGTTGCTTTGAATAGGCATATTGCATAGCTGGCTAACCAACTTACTGGTGCGGTGAATTTCATCATGCTTAATGCCAGTGTGAACGCCCAAAAACTCTTGACGAGTCTTGATGATCATTGCGATCTCTTCAAGTGAACAGTTACCCGCTCGCTCTCCAATGCCATTGATCGTGCCTTCTATCTGACGTGCGCCAGCTTGAACGGCGGCAATAGAGTTGGCAACTGACATCCCCAAATCGTCGTGACAGTGAACGGAGATGATCGCTTTATCAATGTTCGGAACGCGGTTAAATAGGGTTTCAATAATTCCACCAAACTCACTTGGTACGGTGTAGCCAACGGTATCTGGAATGTTGATTGTACTCGCACCTGCATTGATGGCGGCTTCTACCATGCGACATAGGTTGTCTATAGGAGTACGACCTGCATCTTCACAAGAAAACTCGACATCATCAGTGTAGTTACGCGCATGTTTAACGGCGTTGACTGCCATTTCTAGTACATCGTCGTAGCTGCGGCGTAGTTTGTCTTCTACGTGAATGGTGGAAGTGGCTAAAAACGTGTGGATACGGAATTGGTCGGCCACTTTTAAGGCTTCAGCGGCAGCATCAATGTCTTTCGCAACGGCACGCGAAAGGGCACAAACTCGACTGTTTTTTATGTTTTTTGCGATGGTTTGTACAGACTCGAAATCACCTGGTGAAGAGATTGGGAAGCCAGCTTCGATAACATCAACGCCGAGTCTTTCCAGCGCATAGGCAATCTGCAGTTTTTCTTTAACCGTCAAGCTTGCTGACAACGCTTGCTCGCCATCACGCAATGTGGTGTCGAATATAATGACCTGATCGTTCATGTTTGCTTCCTTCCTGATTTCTGCACTTTCGCGCAAGTGAATCGTTTACTTCCAGTATTTAGATATAAAAAAACCCGCATTCTCATGCGGGTTCTTAGAAATTGGTGTGGTTATTTTTCTTCCACAGCCTACCCGCGCGAACTGGTCACGATCAGGAGGAGGCTAAGCAGGATAGAAAAATGAGCTGGCATAGTTGTTAAGCTTTCCACATAATTAAGTTAACAAATTAGTACCGCACTCCATGAAGCGCGTCAACCCTAAAGTCGATTTTTTATTCATATCGGATGAGTCTTTTCGTTTGCTTGAAAAAAATGATGCACTAAGTGAAACGACATGATGCGATAGAAACGTGCTAGAAGAAGTAAGTTCTCATCAAGTTTGCGACGTTTCATTACCAAAACAAGCATCGGGATTGCGACTTGTCACACAAAGGTCCGAATTGTTTGGCAAAAGTTTTGAATGACCATTTATAGTAGTGCAGTTGCACTAGGTAAAAGAAATATAAGGGTTAGGGAAAGAATGAGGTTAACAAAACAATTTGGACGTTCAGCCATAGTATTTACTCTGGTCAGCTTGTCGGGTTGTCAGCTGTTTCAATCGCAGACCTATGTGGAAGTGGCTTCCCCCGTTGTTATGAATGATCACTCACAGAGCGTCATGGTCATCAATGATCAAATGGATCGATTTTTGAGTTATGAAGGACGCGAATCGTTCTTGAATCAGATGCTTGTTGCCCTTGAGTCTGACAGCCGAAATAAGTTTAAAGGTAAAGATCCGGAAACGTATTCTTGGTGGAAGATCCGTGTTCAACCTAGTGAGAAACAGCAAGCGGAAGTTTTCCGACCAACAACTGAAGGTGTCGATACCTCAAACCCAGTAGAGTTTATGGATGTCTCTTACCGCTCTAAGACCACATTAAACCTACGCTCCAAACCGAGTCTTGAAGGGGCAAAGCTTGGCGTATTATCGAAAGGGGAAGTCTTTAATGTGCTAGCAAAAGTGGTTGATCAACCTTGGTTTCTCGTTGAACAGAAAGGAGTGATAAAAGGTTATGTCCATAAGGATTATGCGCGCAGCAATGTGATAAATCGTGACATTTTATCTACTCAGCCTAACCCTCTACTAGAGCCTAACTCGAGTAAAACGGAGCAAACGAGTATAGAGCATGAACTGTCGGGAAACTATACTTGCCGCTCACTGAGCTATGAGCTTACAAAAGATGGCGACATGACGACGGGCTCTTTGCGCGCCTGCCGCAAGAAGAGAAAAGTCTGGTATATAGACACCCCTCAACCGCAACCATCAAACCCTTCTTAATGTTCTATTTTTATGGTTATGCCCAATAGATAAATTGTTGGGCACACCTTAATTTGGCCTTTGTCATTAATTGTCCAAACTCCCGTCATGCTGTTGTCACCTAAACCTCCTACTTTTCACACAAAGGCGTTGTCAAAGTAAGGAAAGGTCACATGCGAACCATAGAGACAATTACACAGCCAATTGCAACCATTGCTAAGTTTGATTTAGCGCTCTCTAGTGTTTGTCTTAAGCACCGTTTTAATCAACAAGTCGCCAATATCAGCAAAGGAGTCTCCCACAGTGGTGACGGGCACCTTTACTTGGTGTTGGGTTTATTAGCTTGGTATTTAGATAAGGAGCAAGGAGTCTGGTTTTTACTGGCGGGTTTACTTGCTTTTGCTATCGAGCTACCAATTTATTGGACGCTGAAAAATAGTTTTAAGCGTCGTCGTCCTGAAGAGCTTAGTGCACTCCTTCCTGCTTTTATTACCCCCTCTGATCGCTATAGTCTTCCTTCAGGACACACTGCCGCTGCGTTTGTCATGGCGACTCTGATTGACCATTTCTATCCGAGCCTAGGCGTTGCTGCATTCTTTTGGGCAAGTTTAATCGGAACCGCGCGAATCTTATTGGGTGTGCACTTTTTTACCGATGTCATCATTGGTGCACTGCTTGGCAGTCTTTGTGGTGGATTAGCGATTGCGATGTTGGGAGGCTAATTGATGAAAATCTTGTACGGTGTTCAAGGGACAGGAAACGGACATATTGCACGCGCAAGGGCGATGAGTCATGCGTTTAAAGAGCACAATGTTGAGGTCAACTTTTTGTTTTCTGGGCGAGCGCCGGAAAAATACTTTTCAATGGAAGCATTTGGCGATTACCAGACTCGCCGAGGCTTCACCTTTATTACCGAAAAAGGCTCTGTAAACTACGCGAAAACAGCATTGAATAACAATTTGGTGCAGTTTTTCAAAGAAGTTAAGCAACTCGATCTGTCGTCCTACGATCTTATCATTAATGATTTCGAACCTGTGACTGCGTGGGCAGCGAGACAACAAAATAAGCCTTCTATTGGTATTAGCCACCAAAATGCTTTCCGTTATCCGGTGCCACTAAAGGGAGCAAGTTGGTTAGATAAATCCGTCATTGAATACTTTGCGCCTTCTCAACATCACCTTGGTTTGCATTGGCATCATTTTGATCAACCTTTGTTACCACCAATAGTGCATACCGTCGATAGCCAAGCAGAAAACGACGACTTCGTGTTGGTGTATCTGCCGTTCGAATCGATAGAAGATATCTCGGACTTATTGTTCCACTTTAATCAACAAGCGTTTATCTGTTATCACCCGGATGTGATCGAATGTGAGCAGGTAGAAAACATAGAACTGCGCCCTTTATGCCACAGCAACTTCCAGCATCATTTGCATCGCTGTAGTGGTGTCATTGCTAATGGTGGGTTTGAGCTTCCTTCAGAAGCCTTGTCTTTGGGGAAAAAATTGTTACTAAAGCCACTCGCGGGTCAATTCGAGCAGCAGAGCAATGTTGCGACCTTAGAAGATTTAGGGCTTGCGATGTCGATGGAGAGCTTAGACATTTCCGCAGTACGCCAGTGGCTAAAGGAGCAACAAGCCGAAAGTGTGAAATACCCAGATGTTGCTCAGGCTATTGTTCATTGGGTACTGCAAGGTGCATGGGATTCAAAAGCAGAGTTATCCAGACAACTGTGGGAGCAGGTTGATTTTCCAAGTTACGTGTCGAACATTTAAGTACGTTGTTCAGTACACTGTTCCTTCCATTTTTGACACGATTTTGTTGCAGCCTTTCTGTTTAGAAGGCTGCATTTTTATTCTTCCTCTCTCATTTCTATTCAGTGTGTATTTGCTGATAATTTGACTGATAAGTGCAAAATTCAATCAGAGATATAGCTGTCATCTGTTGTTCTTATTCCAACTAATAACTGAGCTAAATGCATGCTTGTGTTGACCGCCTGTCCTATCAATTTGCTAAATACGTCCTCAAAGAATGCATTTTTACGTGTTTTATAGTTTTTTATGTTTTTATCAAGTCTTTGTTATTTAATAAATAAATACCTAATTGGCTAAAATTTACTGATTAAATATCAATCTAGTTGCGAAACCGCAATCGATTAGTTGATAGTACAGTTCGAGCCGGAAGTATCCGGACGATAAATATAATAAAAAGTTAGGTTATCTATTCGTAAAATGATTCGAATCCAGCCGCCGTCTTTTGTGCGAGATGGGATTCTATTCGTTATGAATTTAATGAACAAAGTTGACGATTACAAAAGAGGCGCACTCAATGTTAGAGAAGAAAGACGCGATGAGCGCAATTGCTAGCTACCGTATGGA
>NZ_JAWOTC010000024.1:0-65354 GCF_033338675.1 Vibrio sp. Vb1574 | reverse complement strand
TTGGCGCTGGACTAAACAAAGGCCCCCTTTTAGGGGGCTCACACAAAGCCACCTTCTTTAGAAGGTGGTAATTTACTTGAATTAGAGTTTAATGTCTTCCAAGTTATAATCGGTACAGACATCAAGTTCGCGCAGCTCTTTAAGCAAATTGCGTCTGTCGTTCATCTCTTCTATTTCACGCCACTTTCGCTTTACTGGTTTGGCACGAGATTTGGTTGTTGAGGTAGTATCCAGATTAAAAATGTCATCTAGTTGAAAGCCTTCCATAAGCCACCTTTACCTTTCTTAAGCTAAACTGTTGTAACCAGTCCTTGTGGAGTTTTTTAAGTACCACAATAGCCGTGAGAATAACCATGATATATTTCGCATTTGTGTCGGTAGCATGACATTTTCGTGCAAAAATATTCTCAAAATCACACTTTTTATTGCAACGATGTGGATAAAAAATGCACAAACGATCTCAAGAAAACGATTAAATAGAGAGATTTTCTATGTTAATTCGATTTGATGAATGGGTGCACTGCGCAAAGGTTAAAGTTGCATAAAATCAGTTTGATGGAATAGTGTTCAATTAGATGGTAAGTCACTAGCGTAAATTTATGTAACACCTTGTGAATACTAGCTTGTTCTTGTTTATACGGTTTGCCATTCCATTTAATGAAGAATAATTATTTATGTTGGTGTTTGGTAATTGAAATGTTGCGCAGTTTGAGTGTTAAGTCTTCTATTTATGTTATTTTTTGGTGACTTTATAGTGAAAAATAACAACATTATTCTTGTTGTTGCATATTGATTTTTGCGCTCCTAGGTTGCATTATCCGCCCGTCAAAAAATACGCTGGTACGTAAAATGGATGCATGAAGCGACGTTTACGATTCTAGATTGCCCATAAACATTACTTAAAAAGCTAAGCACACTTTGACACTTAGCAGGCAATTTGGTGGATGGCTAGGACGCATAGACTGGCGCAACTCACTTTGAGGTACACATGACAGACTTAATCAATTTGATGAACGATCTCCTCTGGGGCTCGATTCTGGTTTATCTTCTTGTTGGTGTTGGTATTTACTTCACCGTTCGATTAGGGTTCATTCAGTTCCGCCATTTCGGCCACATGTTCTCTGTTCTTAAGAACAGCCGTAAAGCAGACAAAGCTGGTATTTCCTCTTTCCAAGCGCTTTGTACTAGTCTTGCTGCACGTGTTGGTACAGGTAACATGGCGGGCGTTGCAGTTGCATTGACTGCGGGTGGTCCTGGTGCGATCTTCTGGATGTGGCTGATTGCAATGCTTGGTATGGCAACATCGTTTGCTGAGAGCACACTGGCGCAGCTATACAAAACCAAAGATGATGATGGCAACTACCGTGGTGGTCCTGCCTACTACATGGAAAAAGGCCTGGGCATGCGTTGGATGGGCGTGTTGTTCTCAGTTTTCCTAATCATCGCTTTTGGTTTGGTATTCAACGCCGTACAAGCTAACTCAATTGCCAATGCAATGAGCAACGCATTTGGTTGGAATAACCTGTATGTCGGTATTGCCGTTGTTTTACTGTCTGCAATTGTTATTTTCGGTGGCATCAAGCGTATCGCAAGAGTTGCTGAGATGATCGTTCCGATCATGGCACTACTTTATCTAGCCCTAGCGCTGTTCATCATGTTCTCTAACCTAGAGAAATTACCTGATGTATTGATGCTTATCTTTAAGAGTGCATTTGGTCTGCAAGAAGCAGCAGCAGGTGGTCTTGGCTACGCAATTGCACAGGCAATGATTAACGGTATCAAGCGCGGTCTATTCTCGAATGAAGCAGGTATGGGTTCTGCACCTAACGCGGCAGCTTCAGCAACACCTTACCCACCACACCCAGCGTCTCAAGGTTACGTACAGATGCTAGGCGTGTTCATGGATACGATCGTTATCTGTTCTGCGACAGTGGCTATCATCCTGATGTCTGGTGAGTATGTCGGTCAAGCAACAGAAGTGACGGGTATCGAGCTAACTCAGCGTGCATTGAGCTCACAAGTTGGCGATTGGGGCGGCATCTTTGTTGCTGTGGCAATCTTCTTCTTTGCGTTTACTTCAATCATTGCAAACTACTCGTATGCTGAAACGAACTTAATCTTCCTAGAGCACAATCATAAAGCGGGCTTAAGCATTTTCCGCGTTATTGTTCTTGGTATGGTGATGTTTGGTGCACTAGCTTCGTTACCAGTCGTATGGTCGCTTGCTGACGTCTCTATGGGTCTGATGGCGATAGTCAACTTGGTGGCGATCATCTTGCTATCTGGCATCGTGATTAAACTGGCCAAAGATTACAACCGCCAGCTTGGTGAAGGAAAAGTGCCAACATTTGATGCGAATGACTTCCCGGAGCTGAAATCTCAGCTTGAAGAAGGCATTTGGTACAACGATAAAAAAGACTAAGTGAGCTATCACTCATAGTTGAAAGCTATTAGTACGATGTAAAAAGCCATGCAGACAATGCATGGCTTTTTTTGTACCCTATTAAAAACAAAATTAGAGAAGGGAAAGTCATGCTTATCGTAGTTTCTCCAGCGAAGACTCTTGATTACGAGTCTCCGTTAGCGACAGAAAAATTTACTCAACCTGAGTTGGTCGAATACTCAAAAGAGCTTATCGATGTATGCCGCAAACTGACTCCTGCTGATGTTGCCTCTTTAATGAAAGTGAGCGACAAGATTGCCGATTTAAATGTGGGCCGATTCCAAGAGTGGAGTGAAACGTTTACCACGGAAAACTCACGACAAGCCATTCTTGCATTTAAAGGTGACGTTTACACAGGGCTAGACGCCGAAAGTTTATCTGAAGCGGACTTCGAATATGCTCAAGATCATCTGCGTATGCTATCGGGTCTTTATGGTTTACTAAAACCACTTGATTTGATGCAGCCATACCGCCTTGAAATGGGTACCAAGCTTGCAAACGACAAGGGTACGAACTTGTACCAGTTTTGGGGCAATGTTATTACGGACAAGCTTAACGAAGCGATTTCTGCTCAAGGCGATAATGTCCTTATCAACCTTGCATCAAATGAATACTTTAAAGCGGTTAAGCCAAAGAATTTAGATGCGCAAGTGATCACGCCAGTATTCAAAGATTGTAAGAATGGTCAATACAAGGTCATCAGTTTTTACGCGAAGAAAGCGCGCGGTATGATGGCGCGTTACATCATTGAAAACCGTGTTGAGAGCGTGGCAGACCTGACTAAGTTTGATACGGCGGGTTACTACTTTGTGGAAGATGAATCGACGCCAACAGAGTTAGTATTTAAACGCGAAGAGCAAAAATAAAGCTGATTGAGACGTAATCGACGTTAATCTCTTTCAGCACAAACGAAAAAAGGGTTGGCATTGCCAACCCTTTGTTATTTTCTAGCTTGAGCTACTTGGCCCCAACAAGATTACTTCTTCTTAGCGGTTTTCTTTTTCGCTACTTTTTTCTTGTCGTCTTTTTTCTTTTTCTTCTTAAACACGGGCTTTTTGTGTTTAGGACGCATCTCTTTCACGAAACGCTCTTTGATGTCTTCTTTCACGTAACGTGCAACGCGATCCATCATTGGTTGGTCGTGTGCTTCTACGATTGAGATAGCGTTACCTTTCTTACCTGCGCGAGCAGTACGGCCGATACGATGAAGGTAAACATCAGCCGTGCGTGGCATGTCGTAGTTGATAACGTGTGATACATCCGGAAGATCGATACCACGCGCAGCAACGTCCGTCGCGAGCAGCACGTTCACAGTTCCATCGCGGAAGCGAGAAATCGCATTGTTACGACGATCTTGCGGCATTTCACCTTGAATCCAAGAACATGGAATCTGTGCGCTTTCAAGCTGCGCTCGTAGCTCAGCCAAACGCTCACGAGTCTTTAAAAAGACGATAGTGCGCTCAGCTTGCTGAGTAATAATGTGTTTTAGTAATTCCAGTTTGTGTTCAGCATCATCAGCTCGGTGATACCACTGAGCAATTTTCTTACGCTCACGCAGCGGTGATTTTGCATCAATCTCTGCTGGGTCATTCAACAGATCAGCGGTAAAGCCTTCTACGCCTTTCCCTTCTAACGTTGCTGAGAACAGAAGGGTTTGCTTACGCCAGCGACATTCGTTAGATAGGCGATCGACAGTAGGAGCAAAACCCATATCTAGCATACGGTCTGCTTCATCAAGGATTAACCATTCGATTGCACGACAATCAAAACGTTCTGCATCAATGTATTCTTTTAAACGGCCAGGTGTCGCAACCACAATGTCTTGTGTTGTTGCAAGGATGTCGGCGTGCTCTTGGTACTGAACACCACCAGTGATAGTGAAAATGTTGAGTTTGGTATTTTTTGCCAAAGCACGTGCTTGATCGGCAATTTGCATCGCCAGTTCGCGAGTAGGCGTTAGGATCAAAATACGCGCAGGCCCAGGCTTACGACGAGGGAAGTCTTGCAAGTATTGCAATGCTGGCAGGACGAAGGCGGCCGTTTTACCAGTTCCTGTTGGCGCTGACGCTAGAATGTCACGACCGTCCAACGCTTGTGGAATCGCTTCTGCCTGAATTTTTGTTGGGCGTTCGTAACCCATCTCTTCAATGGCTTCAAGTAGGTTTTGGTCTAGATCAAGTTCAGCAAAGGTTCTGATCACAATGAGTTCTCCACAAGCAAAGCTTGGTTAATGGTTCGCCACAACAGCATAGAATACAAAAAGGTCGCACATTATAAAGTGATTGGTGATAAGGATCACATGTTATTTCACATCTTAAGATAAAACTCGCGGGTTAACTGGATGAAATCATCACTATAGCCGTCATTTGAACGGATAATTAAATGTGACGTCTGCAAATCGCAAGGTCGTTTTGACAGTTCAAATAACAATCGGTGTACTGGTTTCTTTTCTGATGGTTGCACACGACAGATCCTCGATAGATACCAACCTTGGTTTAATGCTAGCTCAATGAACTGCTCGCCTTCGGTGATTGGCAACACAAAACTAGCTCTCCCTTCGTCATCAAGCAAATGATAGCAACGCTGTAGCAATGCGTTATGGCCTAGCGTATCAGTGTGCCTCGCGGTTGCACGTTGACTGTGTTTCGATTGCTCGCCGCTGTTGAAGTAGGGCGGGTTACAAATGATGCGTTGGAATGAATGTGTCGGCGTAAAGTGCAGTATGTCGGTGTGATGCACACTTACACGATCTGACCAAGGAGACTGGGCCATATTTTTTTGCGCGGCAGCAACGGCTGTTAATTCGATATCGACCGCGGTTATTTGAGCTTCCGTAAAGCGTTGAGCACACATCAGGGCAAGCAGGCCAGTGCCAGTGCCAATATCGAGAATTTTAGCGTCGTTAGGGCTTTGAATCCAAGCACCAAGCATTACCCCATCTGTGCTGACTGGCATACCACTCTCGCCGCCCTCAATACAAAATTGCTTAAAATTGAAACCTTTAGTTTTCAGTTTTTTGTTCTTCATGATTGTTTTATATTTGCTCAATAATTAAGTGGATTACTCTATTGTTTATTAATTGTATAGATTGTTGTTTTGTTGGTTATTAAATTGTATTGTTAATTGATCGAGATAAAGAACTGGTCTGTTATTTGGATCTGGTTATATCCACTGCTTTTAAGTTTGAAAACTAAATTAATATGGTGTTTTTTTCTTAAAGGTTGCCAAATGATGAGTCTTTCGTCATTATGCGGCGAAAATTTTATAGATTGAACCACGTGTACTTATTGACTTTAGGTATACAAAAAGTGGTCTAAGCATACACAACATTCATTAATTAAAAGACAAGGGTTATCTGTGAAGCAGACGTTAAAACTAACAGATATTATCGCAGTAGGCTTTATGCTATTTGCGTTCTTTTTAGGTGCGGGCAATATTATCTTTCCACCTCTAGCGGGTCAGTTAGCGGGTGAAAACTTAATGCCAGCTATGTTTGGTTTCTTGCTGACAGCGGTAGGTCTACCTCTTATTACTATCGTTGCTATTGCTGTTGCTGGTGGTTCTTGGGATCACTTAACGCAAGATCTTCCGAAAAAAGCAGCGGTTATTATGGCTGCGTTGATCTTCATCATCATCGGTCCTGCGTTTGCTGCGCCTCGTACTGGCCTAGTGGCTTACGAGATGGCGGTGAAACCTTTCTTCCTTGAAGCGTCACAAACGCATCTCACTGCATTTTCAGTGATCTTCTTTATTGCGGCGATGATGTTCTCATGGTTCCAAGGCCGTTTGATCGATCTTATCGGTAAAGTACTGACACCAGCATTGTTCGTTGGTTTGATCATTCTTGCTGTCGCTGTCTTCCTTGATCCTCAGGGCGATATGATTGGCGCGCACGGTGAATACCTAACGCAGCCTCTGACCAAAGGCTTCTTAGAAGGCTACAACACAATGGATACGTTCGCGTCATTGATGTTTGGTATGCTGATGGTTGATGCACTGCGCGGTAAAGGCATTACTGAGCGCTCTGCAACTACTAAATATCTGATCTATGCAGGTTGTATTGCTGCTGCTGGTCTTGCGTTTGTTTACATCTCACTATTTTACTTAGGTGCGACGAGTGCAACGGTTGCTGCTGGTGCTGATAATGGTGGCCTAGTGCTTAGCCAATACGTTCAAGCGTTGTTTGGTCCATACGGTCAAATCGTTCTGTCTGTCATCGTATTGCTAGCGTGTCTGACAACCGCGATTGGCTTGATTTCTGCGTGTTCAGATTTCTTCAGCTCGAAAACACCACTGTCATACAAGCAATGGGTACTGATTAATGGTTCTGTTTGTGCATTGGTTGCAAACGTTGGTCTTGCACAGCTGATTTCTCTGTCAGTGCCAGTATTGTTTGCGCTGTACCCTGTGGCGATTGCGTTGGTTGCACTAACATTTGTGCGCAGCAAACTGCCAAATCCACGTTTTGCTTACCGCGCGGTACTGCTTGTATCTCTGTTGTTTGCGTTGGTTGATGCGGCAAAAGTATCGGGTATTGATGTTTCTGCGTTTAACATGTTGCCACTATTCGAAGTCGGCATGGGTTGGGTGCTTCCAACATTTGCGGCTATCGTGTGCATGTTCTTCATCGCGAAACCTCGCCCAGAACTAGCACAAGAAACCGCGTAATCACTTCGCGTTATCAAGATAATAAAAAGCCCGATGAATTACTTCATCGGGCTTTTTACTTTTTAATGATGACGTGTTTGCGCTATTAAAGCGTGTCGTGGAATTCCACAAGAACTTGTTCACACCATTTTTCGATGCGTTCATCACTCAGTTCGTACTGTGAGTCTTCATCTAACGCAAGTCCAACAAACTTGCTGCCATCTTCGATCAGTGCTTTCGATGCTTCAAATTCGTAGCCTTCATTTGGCCAGTAACCGATAAAGGTTGCGCCTGTGGCTTGTAATTCATCGTGAAGTAAGCCCATCGCATCTAAATACCACTCTCCGTAACCTTCTTGGTCACCCAGACCAAACAGCGCTACAACTTTGCCTTTCAGTGGTGTGGTCGCGATGTCTTGCCAAATCGCGTTCCAATCTTCTTGAATTTCACCAAAATCCCAAGTTGAGATGCCAAGGAGTAATAAGTCGTAGTCCGCCATTAGTGATAACGGTGTCTCTTTCACATTGTGAATGTCGACAAGGTCTTCACCAATAAGGGTACGAATTTTCTCTGCTGCCATTTCTGTGTAGCAGGTCGTTGAGCCGTAAAAGAGTCCGATTTTCATTATATTCGTCGTTATTTGTGTTGCTGTTGTGGAAGATTCTAACCATAAATTGAGGAAGATTGCAGCGAATATCCTATGTGGGATGATTTTTTATGGTATTGGATTGGCAGGTGCTTTAATCTAAATACTGTAAATATAAACAGATAAGGAAGCATTCATGACGGCACAACAGCCTGTCAATCAACAAGATTTTTCGTTTGTTGAGCAATTCTTAGATGCGATGTGGATGGAGCGTGGTCTATCAGAGAACACGTTGGCTTCCTACCGAAACGATTTAATGAAGCTGCTCGTGTGGATGGAAAAACATCGATACCGTCTTGATTTTATCAGTTTGTCTGGCTTGCAAGAATATCAAAGCCACCTTGTAGACTTAGATTACAAACAGACGTCCCGTGCGCGTATGTTGTCGGCTATTCGTCGTTTATTTCAATACCTGCATCGTGAGAAGGTGCGTGCTGATGACCCGAGTGCGCTCTTGGTTAGCCCTAAACTGCCACAACGTTTACCCAAAGATATTAGTGAAGAGCAAGTGGACGCGTTGCTCGAAGCGCCAGACCCGAATGACCCTATAGAATTGCGCGATAAAGCGATGCTAGAGCTACTCTACGCGACAGGGTTGCGTGTGACAGAGCTCGTCAGTTTGACCATGGAAAATGTTAGCTTGCGCCAAGGGGTGGTGCGCGTGACTGGTAAAGGTGGTAAAGAACGCCTGGTTCCTATGGGGGAAAACGCGGTCGATTGGATCGAGACGTTCATTCAACAAGGGCGCCCTGCGTTACTTGGTGATACATCATCTGATATTGTTTTTCCTAGTAAACGCGCAAGACAAATGACTCGTCAGACGTTTTGGCACCGTATTAAGTACTATGCTTTGATAGCAGGGATTGACACGGATCAGCTGTCGCCGCACGTACTGCGTCATGCCTTTGCCACGCATTTATTGAACTATGGCGCAGATCTCAGGGTCGTACAGATGCTTTTAGGACATAGTGACTTATCGACCACGCAAATTTATACTCACGTGGCGACTGAACGATTGAAGCAGATCCACAGTCAACACCACCCAAGAGCATAACAATGGTTAGATTCATCCATGTCTTCTTGGAAAAACGATTTTACATTAAGGTGAATTTCATGAGCGTATTACGCCGACTAACTCTGCTGACTTTACCATTTTTTGTTACCGCTTGTGGTGCAGAAGAAAGTCAGGCTCAAACGGAGACTCCTGCGCAACAAGTGGCGCCAGCTGCACAAAGCGGCTTTGATGAAGCAGCATTAAAAACTAAGTTCTCAAAGCTTGGTTTATCTATCGTTGATATTCAACCATCAGACGTCGCTGGCTTATTGGAAATTCAAACCAATGGCGGGATCCTGTTTGCTTCAAATGATGGTAGCCATTTTATCGCCGGTACGCTTTATGCCATTAATGATGATGGCAGTTACAAAGATGTCATAGCAGAGCGTCAAGCGCCGCTTAACGCCGAGAAAATTGCGCAGTTCTCCGATAGCATGATCGAATACAAAGCCGACGATGAAAAGTACGTTGTGACCGTATTCACCGATATCACCTGTGGTTACTGTGTGCGTCTGCATAGCCAAATGCAAGGCTATAATGATCTAGGTATTACAGTGCGTTACATGGCTTACCCTCGCCAAGGTGCAACTGGCCCTGTAGCGGAGCAAATGGCAACGATTTGGTGTGCTGAAGATCCGGCGTCGGCAATGCACAACGCGAAAGTGAATCGTACATTTGATAACCCTGCGAAAGACTTGAAACAGTGTAAAGAAACCATCCAGGCGCATTACAATCTAGGTCGCCAATTGGGTATTTCTGGTACGCCAGCAATCTTCTTACCGAATGGCGAAATGGTTGGTGGCTACCTACCACCTGCAGAGCTATTGAAACGTTTAAAGCAACTATAATCCATTAGGAGCAGAGCCGGCAAAGTTGTCGGCTCTTTTAAGCATGATAGAAATTCAACGACGTCCTGAACCTGATCTTTCCCTTCTTCCTGATTCCATTCCTCCGATTCTTAAACGTATCTACATCAACCGTGGGATAACGGATCTTTCACAATTAGAAACGTCGGCCCGTGGGTTGCATTCATATCAAAAACTCGGGGGGATTGAGCAAGCTGTCGATCTTTTGTTTCAGGCGATAAAAGAACAAAAACGCATCATCGTTGTCGGTGATTTTGACGCTGATGGCGCGACAAGCTCAGCATTATCAGTGCTCGCGCTGCGTATGCTTGGTAGTCACAATGTGGATTACCTAGTGCCAAATCGTTTTGAAGACGGTTATGGGTTAAGCCCAGAAGTCGTTGACCAAGCCTTAGAGCTTGGCGCTGAGATGATCATGACGGTGGATAACGGCGTCTCATCAATCGAAGGCGTGCGTTACGCAAAAGAAAATGGCATTACTGTGCTTGTTACCGATCACCACTTGCCAGGACAAGTGTTGCCTGATGTGGATGCAATGGTGAACCCAAACCTTGAGAGCTGTAGCTTTCCATCTAAAGCGCTTGCGGGTGTAGGGGTCGCGTTTTATCTTATGATGGCACTATGCGTTCATATGCGAAAACACAATTGGTTTGCAGAACAGGGGATGCAAGAGCCCAAATTGATGGAACTGATTGACCTTGTTGCACTGGGTACCGTCGCCGACGTCGTTCCATTGGATGAAAACAACCGCATTCTTGTACACCAAGGCTTGCAACGTATTCGTGCTGGCAAAGCGCGTCCCGGCATCCAAGCATTAATTGAGGTCGCGAAGCGCGATGCGCGTCGTTTAGTTGCGTCTGACTTTGGCTTTGCTTTAGGTCCACGTATTAACGCTGCAGGTCGTCTTGATGACATGTCTTTCGGTGTTGAACTATTGATGTGTAACAACATCCACGCTGCTCGTCGCATGGCAAGTGAATTGGATGGCTTGAACCAAACTCGTAAAGAGATTGAAGAAGGCATGAAGCAAGAAGCGATGGCTTTCTGTGAGCGCCTTCAGTTTGGTGAAGGCAATGAGCTTCCTTATGGCTTAGCCTTATTCCAGCGTGATTGGCACCAAGGTGTGATTGGTATTTTGGCTTCGCGCATTAAAGAGAAGTTTCACCGTCCAGTCATTGCATTTGCTGATGGCGGAGAAGGGACGATTAAAGGCTCGTGTCGTTCTATTCCGGGGCTACACATGCGCGATGCGTTGGATTTCATCGACACACAAAACCCGGGTTTGATCATCAAGTTTGGTGGACACGCCATGGCAGCAGGCTTAACGATTAAAGAGCAGGATTTTGAGCGTTTCAGTCGTTTGTTTGATGAAGTGGTAAAAAAGGAACTCGATGAAGCGGCGCTAAAAGGCGTGATCATGTCAGATGGTGAACTTAAGCCGGAAGAGTTCTCTATGCATGTTGCTGAACAGCTGCGATCGGGTGGCCCTTTTGGACAAGCCTTCCCTGAACCAATCTTTGATGGTGAGTTTAAAGTACTGCATCAAAAGCTGGTGGGTGAGAAGCATCTTAAATTGATGTTAGAGCCGCTTTATAAAGGTCACCCTACCAATGTGATGATCGACGGCATTGCATTCAATGTTGATCTACGCCGATGGCCAGATGCATCGGTTAAAACAGTACGTCTCGCGTATAAGCTGGATGTGAATGAATTTCGTGGTAATCAATCATTGCAATTGATGATCGACCATATCGAAGCTAAGTAATACCTAGATTAACCTTTCTTATAGAGTACGGTTGCCCCTAAGTGGGCGTAAAATTTTATGACCGTGCTCTCTCTCACCGCAATCTGATTTCTCATCCGAAATTTTCCTGTATCTCGGTCACATTTTTCAGTAGAATTTCTCGGTTAAATTCTATTCTAAAATGTTGAGTAAACATGTTTGAAATCAATCCAATTAAAAACCGTCTGCAGGACGTGTCTCAGCGCACAAATGTCCTGAGGGGGTATCTTTGACTATGACGCGAAGAAAGAGCGTCTAGAAGAAGTCAACGCAGAACTTGAACAACCAGATGTATGGAACGAACCTGAGCGTGCGCAAGCACTGGGTAAAGAGCGTGCATCACTAGAAGCGGTTGTTGAAACCATTGATCAACTAGAGCAAGGTGTGGAAGATGTAGAAGGTCTTCTTGAGCTGGCTGTAGAAGAAGAAGATCAAGAAACATTTGACGAAATTGAACCAGAACTTGCTGAGTTGGAAGAGAAGCTAGAAAAGCTTGAATTCCGTCGTATGTTCTCTGGCGACCACGATAGCTCTGATTGTTACATCGATTTGCAAGCAGGTTCTGGTGGTACAGAAGCACAAGACTGGACTAACATGCTGCTGCGTATGTACCTACGTTGGGCAGAAGCGAAGGGCTTCAAAGCTGAAGTGATTGAAGTCTCTGAAGGTGAAGTCGCGGGTCTTAAGTCGGCAACAGTTCGCATCTCTGGTGAGTATGCGTACGGTTGGTTACGCACTGAAACGGGCGTCCATCGTCTTGTTCGTAAATCTCCGTTCGATTCAGGCGGTCGTCGCCATACGTCATTTGCTTCTGCGTTCATCTATCCAGAGATTGATGAAAACATCGACATCGACATTAATCCTTCCGACCTACGTATTGACGTTTACCGTGCGTCAGGCGCAGGTGGTCAGCACGTAAACACCACAGAATCTGCGGTACGTATTACGCACGTACCTACGAACACAGTGGTTCAGTGTCAGAATGACCGTTCTCAACATAAGAACAAAGATCAGGCAATGAAACAGCTTCGAGCGAAGCTATTTGAGCTTGAATTGCAAAAGCAAAATGCGGAAAAACAAGCTAATGAAGACGCTAAGTCTGACATTGGCTGGGGTAGCCAGATCCGTTCTTACGTATTGGATGACTCACGTATTAAGGACCTCCGTACGGGCATTGAAAACCGTAATACTCAAGCGGTTCTTGATGGCGATCTGGACAAATTTATTGAAGCTAGCCTGAAATCAGGTCTATAAAGCTTTTCACCGACAAAAACAGGATACATCGAAAATGACTGATGCTGTTCAAAACGAAACTGTACTAGAAGAAAATAAGCTGATTGCTGAACGCCGCGCTAAACTGGATGCAATCCGAAAGAGCTGCAAAGCGAACGGCCATCCAAACGACTTCCGTCGTGACGCACTAGCGGGCGACCTTCAGAAAGAGTTCGGTGAAAAGACGAAGGAAGAGCTAGAAGAGCTTAACCACGTAGTAGCAATCGCTGGCCGTATCATGGCTAAACGTGGTCCATTCTTGGTAATTCAAGAAACTTCTGGCCGTATCCAAGCTTATGCTGACAAAGCGGTTCAAAAAGTACTTAAAGAAAAATACCAAGGTCTAGATATCGGTGACATCATCGGTGTTAAAGGTGCACTTCATAAGTCTGGTAAGGGTGACCTATACGTGAACATGGAAGAGTACGAGTTGCTAACCAAAGCACTACGTCCACTTCCAGAAAAGTTCCACGGTCTAACTGACCAAGAGATGCGTTACCGCCAACGTTACGTTGACCTGATCGTTAACGAAGACTCTCGTCAAGCGTTCGTAGTACGTTCTAAAGTAATGTCTGCAATCCGCAACTTCATGATCTCTAAGCAGTTCATGGAAGTTGAAACGCCAATGATGCACGTTATCCCTGGCGGTGCGAGTGCGCGTCCATTCATCACGCACCACAACGCACTAGACATGCCAATGTACCTACGTATCGCGCCAGAGCTATACCTGAAGCGTCTAGTTGTTGGTGGTTTTGATCGCGTATTCGAAATCAACCGTAACTTCCGTAACGAAGGCCTTTCTCCACGCCACAACCCAGAATTCACAATGATGGAATTCTACATGGCGTACGCAGACTACAAAGATCTGATGGACCTAACTGAAGAACTACTAAGCTCAGTGGCGCAAGAAGTTCTAGGTTCAACGTCAATGCCTTACGGTGATGAAACGGTTGAGTTTGGTGGTACTTACACTCGTATGAGCATGTTCGAAGCAATCAAGCACTACAACCCAGACCACGCGCAAATCCAAGCGCTAACAGAAGAAGACCTACAAAACCGTGATCTAATGGTTTCTATCGCGAAATCTGTTCACGTTGAAGTAGAACCTTTCTGGACATGCGGTCAGCTTCTTGAAGAGATCTTTGGTGAAACAGCAGAACCTAAGCTAATGCAGCCTACGTTCATCACTGGTTACCCAGCAGATATTTCTCCGTTGGCTCGTCGTAGCGATGATAACCCGTTCTTTACAGACCGCTTTGAGTTCTTTATCGGTGGCCGTGAAGTAGCGAACGGTTTCTCAGAGCTTAACGATGCTGAAGACCAAGATGCACGCTTTAAAGCACAGGTTGAAGCGAAAGAGTCTGGTGACGACGAAGCAATGTTCTACGATGCAGACTACATCACTGCTCTAGAGCACGGCCTACCGCCAACAGCAGGCCAAGGTATCGGTATCGACCGTTTGGTTATGCTACTGACTAACACGCACACTATCCGTGACGTGATCTTATTCCCTGCAATGCGCCCGCAAGCGTAATTCGATAGGATGAGTAAAAAAACCACCTTCGGGTGGTTTTTTTTTGCCTTTTAGTTAAGGTAATTCAAGTTGTTGCACTTGCCTTTTAATGGGATATGCAAATAAACATTCGCCAAATCTCAATCTATTGCATAGTCTTAATACTGAGACAGACGTGAGGGGGCGGAGTCTCGATAATGTTACCCGCTCGCAAAGATAAGTTTGTGGCACAAAATTTCTATTAACAATGAAAAAGGGTTAGAGAATGGCTGGGCAGTTTAAGATGGATTCCATCCCGGGATCGCTTGTGGTAGTTGGCGGTACTTATGAGCCTTGGTTATCGGTACTGGAGCAAGTGGGCTGGAAGTGTCATCAAGTAGGTGACTTACGCAAAGCTAATACGCTGTTAGAAGATATTGGTCCATGTATCGGTATTGTTGATCTCAGCCATGACGAGTTCAGCTTGAATGGTTTGGCGAACTTAGTCAGCTCTCACAAACACGTACGTTGGTTAGCGTTTATTCGTGAATCTCAGCTTGGCACTGACACCATATGCCAGTTCATTGTTAACTTTTGTATCGATTTTTTCACAGCGCCGATCCCAGATGCACAGTTATTAAGCACAATAGGTCACCAGCTTGGCATGCTTAAATTGGAGAAAAAAGTTTGGCCTAGTTTTGGTAGCAGTTTAGATATGGGTTTGATCGGTGAATCTATCCCGATGAAACGTTTACGCGATCAAGTGAAGCGCATTGGTCCAACGGACGTCAGCATTCTGATTTCTGGGGAAAGTGGGACTGGTAAAGAGGCGGTTGCTAGGGCCATCCATAAAGTCTCTTCACGCTCTCATAAACCGTTTATGGCAATTAACTGTCGCGCACTCAATGAACAACGTTTCCAAGCTGAAGTATTTGGTATTAACGCCGATGAAGATATGGAAGCATGCCTGCTTGAACAAGCAGATGGTGGCACCGTGTTGTTTAATGACATTCTTACCATTTCAAAAGAGCAGCAAATGAATCTGCTGAGATTCTTGCAAGAAGGCACCATTGATACCAAAGATGGCGTAAAAGCGGTTAACGTGCGTATTCTTGCTGCTAACTCGTCGGATGTTGAAAAAGCTTTGATTGACGGTGACTTCAATGAAGAGCTTTACCATTACATCAACGTTCTGCGCATCAATGTCCCTAGCTTGAAAGAACGTGCGAGTGACATCGCATTGCTGGCTCGTTTCTACTTACAAGAGTTCTCAAAAGAGTACAACTCGCAAGCAAAAAGCTTTTCTGAGGATGCATTCAAGGCACTGACACGTTATTTCTGGCCTGGAAATGTGCGTGAGCTGATGAACCAAGTGAAGCGAGCGGTATTAATGTCCGACAGCGTAATGATTGAAGATCATCACTTAGATTTACCTCAACGTAATGACTCAAAGCGCAGCTTGAAATCAATCCGAGAGAAGAGTGAACGTGATGCGTTGCTGGTTGTTTTGGAATCTCATTCTGGTCAAGTTTCAAATGCGGCGAAAGAGCTCGGAGTTTCGCGTGCAACCATGTATCGACTACTTAATAAACATAACTTGATTTCCGAACAAGCCATGTAGTTGGCCTTTCCCTGTGTTAAATAGGCGAATAAATACAATAAAAGAGAGTGGCCACAGAGCCGCTCTTTTTATTTTTGTTTGGTTTGATTTATAAAATCCGCAAATTTATATATTCCTCAGGTGAATATGTTATACATAAAAGTATATGAAACTAAATTGCGGTGTATTGATTTGTTTTTAATCAAAAAGGCAAAAAATGTTTGATATATATTCATCAAAGCTTACAATTTAACCGTAACTCAATGAGTTATACCTTTCATAAACGGATTAATTTTTAGCTAGGAGGCGCAAGATGAAACATTACGTTGTTAACACCACTGCTTGCGCTGATCGTATGCCTATCGCTCCGATAACCCTTAAATCGGATGATACCAATACCACTGGCTCACAAGATAAAAATTAATCCGTAACCTATCATATTTATTACTAGGCTGCGGGAAAGTAGCGGCTTAGTATCAACAGAATATTTCTGTTCATTTTACGCATTATTTTTCCCAGTCGAATACATCGATAATCGGAGAAAATATTATGCGTCACTCTATTTACTTACAATTGGCCACTTTGCTATTAAAAGCAGACCTTAAACGCGAAGAAAAGCAATGGCAGCGTACCATACGCCGAACTGCTCATGATATTCCATGGACGAATGTTCATCTATTGAGGGATATTGGTTTAGATCGCGATGGTCGTTCTACACGTGCCAATGTTCCGGATGCAGTAAAAGTTGAACGTCGAGTTCGTCACCTTCGTCGAGTCTTAACGTCGCGAATAATGACGTAATCGTTAGCGTGTTGGGCTGACTGAGTTGCTAACGAGTCATTCAACACGCTTAACTTTTTATATGAAGTATGACTTCATTGGATAAACAGCTGATCTTGAAGATCAGCTGTTTTCGTTTGAAGGTGGTAGTGTTAAGGGCAAGGATTCGAGTAAGTTGTACCTATTGCTTGAATTTCAGTAAGTAGTTCGTCGCTAAGTTGCAAATCAATACTGTCGATATTGGCTTTTAATTGGTCTAGGTTTGTTGCTCCGATAATGTTAGAAGCAACAAATGGACGCTGATTGACAAACGCGAGCGCCATTTGTGCAGGGTTTAGGCCATGCTCTTGAGCTAAATTGACGTAAGCTTCGGTCGCTTTAACACCTTGCGGAGTGAAGTAGCGCGCAAAACGCTCCCACTTAGTGCATCGAGCGCCTTCAGGTTTTGCCCCGTTTAGGTATTTACCACTCAGGCAGCCAAATGCCAAAGGAGAGTAGGCAAGTAACTGAACGCCCTCGTAATGGCTGATTTCAGACAAGCCAACTTCGAAGCTGCGGTTCAATAAGTTATATGGGTTTTGAATGGAGACAATTCTTGGCAAATCGTGTTTTTCTGCCAAACGCAATAGCGACATCACACCCCACGGCGTCTCGTTGGATACGCCGATATAGCGCACTTTACCTGCATTCACTAATTCAGTAAGCGCTTCCAACGTTTCAATTAACGTGACTTCTTCTTGTTTGTCAGGGTATGGGTAGTTGAGTTGACCAAAGCAGTTGGTTTGACGCTGCGGCCAATGTAGTTGGTACAAATCGACATAATCGGTTTGTAGACGATTAAGGCTGTCATCAATTGCTGTATGGATGTGGCGACGATTAAGGCTCATGTTGTCTCTGATGTGAGGAACATTGCGAGGGCCTGCCACTTTTGTTGCCAGTACTACTTTCTCTCTTTTGCCGCTTTTTGCTAACCAATTACCGATGTATTGCTCGGTGAGCCCTTGTGTTTCCGAGTTTGGCGGTACAGGGTACATCTCTGCGGTATCGATGAAGTTCACCCCATGATCGAGGGCAAAGTCGAGCTGTTCAAAGGCGTCCTTTTCTGTGTTTTGCTCGCCAAACGTCATAGTGCCGAGGCAGATTTTACTGATCTCAAGTGATGAGTGCGGTAGTTTTGTGTATTGCATATCACGTCCTTGAAGAGTTACCGACTAAATAAGTGACTCCAATATAGGGGATTTGTAGCCGCAATCGCAAATGATTTACGTATAAAGGAAGAGCAAACTCGAAAGCTACAGTTAGCCTAACTACACTTAAATGATCGTGTGAAGGAGGTATGTTATGCAGAAGCATCAATTGGACATGTGGCTACATGGTCCACATAAAGATACTTATAAAACTCCCAAAGTATTTGTGATTGGGTGTTCTGATGTCTCTGACTATCTTTTAGCTGTGGAGTACAAGCATCAACTTGAGCCGATTAAAGACGGTGAAGACCCGATACATTTTGGCTCTCTAGACTTAGTAAAAGAAGAACTATTGAGGCTAGGGGTCGATAAAGCGTATTTAAGGCTGCGCAATGCGTATGACGAATGTGGCACTGAAGAGGCAGCCTCATACTGCGATATTGAGTTATCGCTCGTGACGCACTAAATAGCTGATATAGTTTTATTCTGGTTGAGTGTTAATGTAGTGCTTGAGTAAGATCTGTTCAGTAAACTGTGTTCTAAGGTAAAAGCCTCGGGGCAGAGTTTTCATCGGCTTACCATTTGAGTTATATGCTTCGGTGAGCGCTTTTGCATTTGCGGCTTTAGGGCGAAGATGCAGCGCTTCTCCGTGTCTGGCGGAAATTTGATCAAATCTTCCCAAGACGATCATCTCCATTAACTCTTCCCAGTCATTTCGCAAAATCCGTTCTTCTTCTTCATCTGGTGACCAAATGAGTGGACTGCCCACACGTCTTTCAGGGAGTGGGATTTCTCGTTCTCCTTCTACGGGTACCCAAAGGACACGAGATAGCTTGTTTCGAACATGACTTGTTTCCCATGTAAGACCATGAACACCAGTGAGGGGCGCCACAGAAACAAAGGTTGTTTCTAAAGGTTTGCCAGAGTAACTGATCGGAATACTTTTCAACTCGATCCCTAGTTTTGCGAAATCTTGTTGAGGTTTACTGCCAGCTGGAGCGCCCAAGTGCCATTCGAGTAATTGACCCACCCAACCTTTATCACGTTTTAAGTTTTCAGGAACAATCATATTCGCCTCGGCGGCCAACTCAGCAAAACAGAGTCCTGCCATATCATGCGCTCGTTCCAATAGCTCTGCTTCTGTTTGTGGTTCTGGTTTCATAGTTACAAGGTGGTATTACAAAAAATATAGTTTATCAAACTCCGACCAAATCTACTGTTTAAGATTTCACCGAGGCGGTGTAAGAACGATCAATTCATAACTTATCCACAGGTGGAGGAGGTATTGATAAGATCCTGGCGGGGTCTGTATGAATAAACAGGGGTTAAAATGCATTTTTGGGGTTGATTTTGTTGTAATCATCTAAACGAATAGCAGGTGAGTGTGGATAAATAGCCTGTTGGTGGATCTTTGACCGATCTGAGTTTGGTGAAAAGATCATCAAGAAACTGAAGATCGAATAATCGTTGTTTTTAAAAATAAATACTTTTTTATCAATGTTTTATGTTTGTTTTTTTGTTTCTTCATCTGTTTTGCTTTTGATGGGATTGAACTGAATTACTCATTTGAATTGAATTCTTCACAAAGTTATTCACAGAAAAGGTGAATAAATGTGGGCAATGTCTCACTCTTGTGTTGATAAGGTATGGTTTGATTAAAAGATATCCAAAAATGGTGAAAAGGTAATAAATCTTGCTCATATCACATCAGTAAGTTTGCTAGTAATGGGGATATGTGGAAAAATCACGGTAATAAAAAATTTATTCATAGAGGTTAGCCAGTGATAGATGGCGATGGTTACCGACTTAATGTTGGTATTGTGATATGTAATAACCATGGTCAGGTCTTCTGGGCTAAACGATACGGGCAACACTCATGGCAATTTCCACAAGGTGGGATTGACGAAGGTGAAACCCCTGAACAAGCCATGTTCAGGGAGTTATACGAAGAAGTCGGTTTAACGAAAAAAGACGTTAAGATCATTGCAACAAGTCGTCATTGGTTAAGATATAAGCTACCAAAGCGATTGGTGCGTTGGGACTCCAAGCCTGTTTGTATCGGCCAAAAACAGAAATGGTTTCTGCTGAGATTAGAATGCGATGAGTCTCGCATTAATATGCAACGCGGAAAATCCCCTGAATTTGATGGTTGGCGCTGGGTAAGTTACTGGTATCCAGTTAGGCAAGTTGTTTCTTTCAAGCGAGATGTTTATCGACGAGCGATGAAAGAATTTGCATCC
The DNA here is from genome assembly GCF_033338675.1 of Vibrio sp. Vb1574. Classification (NCBI taxonomy): domain Bacteria; kingdom Pseudomonadati; phylum Pseudomonadota; class Gammaproteobacteria; order Vibrionales; family Vibrionaceae; genus Vibrio; species Vibrio sp. Vb1574. The sequence continues at coordinate 45,344 of NZ_JAWOTC010000024.1, read as the reverse complement.
TTAGCCATGCCTTTTCGAGAGAGAAAAGCGAAAGGGAAAAGAAAAAAGCAACGTAGAGGATAATCATGCTCAGTCAGCTAAGGGAAATAGTTGAGAAAGTCTCCAGGGTCGATGATGTGCATCTGGCACTCGATATATTGGTGAAAGAGACTTGTGCTGCCCTTAGTACTGAGTGCTGTACTATCTATCTTGCTAATGAAGAAATGCAGCGCCTTGAGTTAATGGCAACTCAAGGCCTTATTTTTGAAGGTGATAGTATTCATATCAACTTCAATGAAGGCTTGGTTGGGTTGGTAAAACGAAGCGCTGAACCCCTTAACCTTGCCGAAGCCTCAAAACACCCCGAGTTCAAATTCTTTCCTCAACTCGGCGAACAGATTTACCACTCTTTTTTAGCTACTCCAATCATTCATCGTAAACAAGTTTTAGGTGTGTTGGTGATCCAACAAAAAACGCCGCGCTTGTTTAGTGAAATGGAAGAATCGTTTCTTGTTACCTTATCCGCTCAGTTAGCGGTGCTCATTGCACATGCGCAGAATCTTGGGCATTGGCAGTTAGCATCTAAACCCACGGTATTAAAAGGTTTGCCTGCGTCTACTGGTGTCGCGATTGGAGAGTTTTGGTTCGACAATACCCAGCCGAGTTTATCGGATGTTTTCCCTTCGTCCACGTTAGATAAGGAACGCGAGCACGAGACATTACTGGTGGCCATAGAGCGAGCGTTAAATGACTTTCGCCGTATGCGGAAAAAGCTGGACAGTGAAATCAACAAAGATGCGCTGGCGATCTTCGATCTGTTTACTCACTTACTGAATGATCCGATGCTTCGCGGTGATTTGAAGAAGCAGATTGAAAAAGGAGATAGGGCAGACTGGGCGTTACGCCAAGTTGTAGAGTCATACTCGAATCGATTTGCAAGAATGTCGGATGTATACATGCGTGAAAGAGCGCAAGATATCCGAGAGTTAGGGCAAAGGCTGCTCTATTTTCTGCACAACAGTGAGCAAGAAAATTCTGCAATTGATCGTCCCATTATTTTGGTGGCGAACGAACTCACTGCCACCTTGCTCGCTTCTGTACCTAAAGAGTTTTTGTTAGCCGTCGTATCATTAGAGGGAGGCGCAAACTCTCACGCTGCCATTTTATCTCGAGCTCTTGGGGTCCCTGCAGTCATGGGCGCCAACATTAATCCGGATGTGGTGAATGGCAAACTCGGGATAGTCGACGGCTATACGGGTGAGATCTTCTTAGAGCCAAACCGCCAGTTGTTGCGAGAGTATCGCAGCTTAGTAAGCGAAGAGTCTGAACTGTTTGCCATGGTAAACAAGGACCTCGCACTCCCTGCGGTTACGCAAGATAATCACCATATCGAAATTATGCTGAATGCGGGACTCAGTGCAGACAGTAATATTGCCATCAACACAGGTGTTGATGGTGTTGGGTTGTACCGAACTGAGATTGCATTTTTACTTCAGCATCACTTTCCTTCGGAAGATGAGCAGTATCATCAATACCAAGCAATACTTAACAGCTATCCGAATCAACGAGTAGTGATGCGTACTTTGGATATTGGTGGTGACAAACCTTTGCCGTATTTGCCCATCGAAGAAGATAATCCGTTTCTAGGCTGGCGTGGCATTCGTTTTACATTGGATCATCCAGACATTTTCTTGATCCAGCTGCGTGCAATGTTAAGAGCGAGTGCAGAAAGCGGAAACTTAAGTATCTTATTGCCAATGGTGTCAGGGGTAAAAGAGCTAGACGATGCCATTAGCTTGATTAATCAAGCTCACAGCGAAGCCGTTTTGCTTGATGATAGAATTCAATTCCCACAAATTGGGGTCATGATTGAAGTACCATCGATGGTGTATCTGTTGCCAACGATTGCTCACCGTGTTGATTTTGTTTCTGTCGGGACAAACGATTTAACTCAGTATTTATTAGCGGTAGATAGGAACAATTCGCGCGTAGCGGATGTCTATGAATCTATGCATCCTGCGGTACTGTTAGCGCTTAAGCAAATCCATGAGGTGTGTGATAAATATCAGGTGCCCGTGTGTATTTGTGGTGAGCTAGCGGGTGATCCATTTGGCGCTCTTCTCTTACTTGGGTTAGGGTATACCAGTTTGAGTATGAACACCTCCAACGTGGCTAAGGTGAAATATTTGATTCGTCATAGTCAACAAGAAGAATTAGAAAAATTAGCGGAGCAAGCAATGACAAAATCCTATGGGGAGGACATTCATCAAATGATGCATGACTTCTTCATTCAACAGGGCTTTGCGGGCTTTATCCGTGCAGGTAAAAAGTAGGAAATCGTGACCGTCTCTTTATTTTTGTTATTGTTGGCGCTAGGCGCTTTTGTGGGTGTGATGGCGGGGTTACTCGGTATCGGTGGTGGTTTGATTGTTGTTCCTGCCTTGTTGTATTTGCTTCCTCTTGCTGGGATCTCTCCAGAAATGAGTATGCACATGGCCTTAGCCACTTCGTTAGCGAGTATTATTGTCACGTCTGGCTCATCGGCGATGAATCACCTTAAGCTCGGCAATGTCGATATGTTTGTCGTAAAATGGTTGATGCCTGGTGTGGTCATTGGTGGCTTTGTTGGTGCCAATATTGCTGAGTGGATCCCTACACACTATTTGCCGAAAGTGTTTGGTGTCATTGTTCTTTGCCTGTCAGTACAAATGTTTCGTTCCATTAAAGTTACGAGCAGTAAACCTATGCCGAGCAGCCCTGTGACTGTAGTTTACGGCACGGGAATTGGTGTCGTATCAAGCCTTGCTGGTATTGGTGGTGGCTCACTGTCGGTACCATTTTTAAATAAACATGGGATAGAGATGCGTAAAGCGGTGGGCTCATCCTCCGTTTGTGGTTGCGTGATTGCTATTTCTGGTATGATCGGCTTCATCTTACATGGCTATAAAGTGGAAGGCTTACCTTCATACAGTATTGGCTATGTTTATCTTCCCGCTTTATTAGCGATTGCTATGGCCTCGATGCTCACAACAAAAGTGGGTGCGAAGCTCGCAACTAACCTTCCAACTGCGGTATTAAAAAAGATATTCGCGGTGTTCTTAATGTTTGTTGCAGCGACCATGCTGCTCTAAGTTTGTACCCAAGTCATTCTCGCTGAACCAAGCATCTAGAGGTTACTTGGGTATATTTATTTTGTTGTGATAAGAAGAGAATGATTTATGTCTCAGGGATATATTGAATTTCCCAATATTGATCCGGTTTTAATCTCTATTGGTCCTGTTTCGGTTCGTTGGTACGGTTTGATGTACCTTGTTGGCTTTATGTTTGCTCTATGGTTAGCGAACCGACGTGCGGATAAGCCTGGAAGTGGTTGGACACGAGAGCAGGTTTCTGATTTGTTGTTCGCAGGCTTCCTTGGCGTGGTGATTGGTGGCCGTGTAGGCTACGTGCTTTTCTACAATTTTGAGCTCTTCCTGGCTGACCCTTTGTATCTATTTAAAGTGTGGACCGGTGGTATGTCTTTCCACGGGGGCTTACTGGGTGTGATTACTGCGATGTTCTGGTATGCACACAAAAACGGGCGAACTTTCTTCGGTGTTGCTGACTTTATCGCGCCGCTTGTGCCATTTGGTTTGGGTATGGGGCGTTTAGGTAACTTCATGAACAGCGAGTTGTGGGGCCGAGTAACGGATGTGCCTTGGGCGATCGTTTTCCCAAATGGCGGTCCACTGCCACGTCATCCATCACAGCTTTATGAAATGGCGCTTGAAGGTATCGTCCTTTTCTTCATTTTGAATTGGTTCATCAAGAAACCTCGTCCTCTAGGTTCTGTTTCAGGACTCTTTCTTGCGGGTTACGGAACCTTCCGTTTCCTAGTAGAATACGTGCGCGAACCAGACGCTCATTTGGGTTTATTCGGTGGCTTTATTTCCATGGGACAGATTTTATCCCTGCCAATGGTGGTTATCGGTGTCCTCATGATGGTTTGGGCATACAAACGTGGTCATTACAAAGACGAATTACCACAAAAGACGAAGTAAGGTATTGGTGTGAAACAGTATTTAGATTTGTGTCAACGCATCGTTGACCAAGGTGTTTGGGTTGAAAATGAGCGTACAGGCAAGCGCTGCCTGACCGTAATCAACGCGGATTTAACCTACGATGTTGCGAACAATCAATTTCCGTTGGTCACCACACGTAAAAGTTTTTGGAAAGCGGCCGTTGCAGAGCTATTAGGGTATATTCGTGGTTACGATAATGCGGAAGATTTTCGTAAGCTGGGCACGAAAACCTGGGATGCCAATGCCAACCTAAATGATGCCTGGTTGAATAACCCATACCGTAAAGGTGAAGACGACATGGGCCGTGTCTATGGGGTTCAAGGGCGCGCCTGGGCGAAACCTGATGGTGGTCATGTTGACCAGCTACGTAAGATAGTGGATGACTTAACGCGTGGTGTTGATGACCGCGGTGAAATCTTGAACTTCTACAATCCGGGTGAGTTCCACATGGGGTGCTTGCGTCCTTGTATGTACAGTCACCATTTTTCATTGCTGGATGATACGCTTTACCTGAATAGTACTCAGCGTTCGTGTGATGTACCGCTTGGCTTAAACTTCAATATGGTTCAAGTTTACGTGTTCTTGGTGATTATGGCGCAAATTACGGGCAAGAAACCTGGTCAGGCATTTCATAAGATTGTGAATGCTCACATTTATGAAGATCAGCTTGAACTGATGCGCGATGTTCAGTTGAAACGTGAGCCATTAAAAGCGCCGACGTTCCATATCAACCCAGAGATTAAATCTCTAGAAGATTTGGAAACATGGGTCACACTGGATGACTTTTGGGTTGAAGGGTACGAGCATCACGATCCTATTCGTTACCCATTCTCAGTGTAACGAGTATCGTTCTTCAAGATATAGAAAAAGCTCCGAATGGAGCTTTTTTCTTTTTTGTACTTAGAAGGTATTATTTTAGTGCACTGACAATATAACGGTGAATTGGGTTGGTCTGCATCGGTGTGGACAGTGCCGGGCTAATAAACTTAGGTTGAGTGAATATTTCTTTACTCACTAATGAACGGATAAGCTCAAAGTACTTCAGCTCTGTTTTCCCGCACAACAATAGTGAAAAGTCATCGCCCAATTTATCATAGGCATTGAGCACCTCTCGGAATCCTCTAAGATACAAGTAATCCTTCGTTAAACCTCCACCTCGATAGACTCGGGCAGTCGTTGTAAATGCTTGAAGATCAGAAGCTTTATACTGTTCTTTTAATAGCATGAACGTATGGCGGAAATCGCGATCCTTGATCATCGACTCTACTGCCAGAACTCGTAAGGCTAAGGTTCTTAGGCGCTTGATACTGAAATGTCCTGACAGATACTCACATAATATAGCCAGCCCTTCTTGAGTGTTGGTATTGGCAGGGCAACCTAAGCTCAGGACTTTTAGCGGTTGTTGACGACCGTTAAGCGTAGTCAGGAGATGTACTCCCATTTCATGATGTGCAAGAGCCTCCAGCTCATCAGTGGTGATGTACGCCGCGTGGTTAATTTTGACTCGAGATCCTGAAACTAGTGCGTTTGCTAACATCCCGTCCAACACCTGTATTTCACATTCATACCCATTGCGTAGAGCAAAATTTTGCATGAAACGTGCTATTGCACGGCTATCGTGCTGAGGTTCTTTTTCTTCTTCTGTAGGAAGGTGCAATATGAAATGGGCGTTGGCAATATCTTTGGCGCTCGGTTCCCCATAATAGCGTAAGGAGTTATAAAGAAACTCTTGCGTGCCGATGGTATTCACTTGATCCAGTTTATCTGCATAAGACTGAATTACATCCGCGTACAGCCTCTGCAGTTGGGTGTCTTGAATGTTTTCTAGAGGTAGCTCATATAGACGTCGCTTTGCGCTGTGGGTATCTACGTTAGTAATTGAATATTGAAAATTAGGCTCTTGAGAATATTTGTTTTTAATGAAACGTTCTCTTTCTTGAGCATAATTAAGAGGATTCACGCTACTGAGGATATCAATATCAGCAACCAGTTGGGTTAGGTTTTCGTCTATTGCGAGTAGCTGATCAGAAATAGCGTCATTAAGCTGCGTCATGTTGTCGACTCCAAATGAGATAGCTCAGCATAAGCATGCTGATGTGGCTCAAATTATCACCGGACAATCGATTTGAACAGTTTAATTATCATAAAAAAGGCTCCACGATGTGGAGCCTAAACAATAAGCGATGGTATGTCGTTGTTGTTACGTTGTTAGGGCTAGAATTGCACCTGGTAGAATAACGAATACTGACATTAGGTAACCACCAACAACTGCTTTATTCTTAATAGCCATTTCAGAAATCATCTCAGCGCCTTTAACCGGAATCTCACGTAGGAATGGAATTCCAAAGATAAACAGCGTCGCCATGATGTTAAATACTAAGTGGACTAGAGCGATTTGTAGTGCGAATACTGCGAACTCTCCAGACACCGCTGTCGCTGCTAGTAGTGCCGTAATACAAGTACCAATGTTAGCACCCAGAGTGAAAGGGTAGATATCTCGTACTTTCAACACGCCAGTACCAACCAACGGAACCATTAAACTTGTCGTGGTTGAGGAAGATTGTACTAGAACGGTCACGATTGAGCCTGATACGATGCCGTGAATAGGACCACGACCGATGGCGTTTTTCAAAATTTCACGTGCGCGACCAACCATTAGGCTCTTCATCAATTTACCCATCACTGTGATTGCAACGAAGATAGTCGCAATACCCAAAGCAATAAGCATGACGCCGCCAACAGTATCACCGAAGGTAGAGAGTGGCTCTTTAATTGCGCCTACGACTGGCTTTGTAATTGGTTTAATAAAGTTGAAGCCTTTAATGCTCATATCACCAGTAGCAAGCAGTGGAGAAACAAGCCAGTGAGAAACTTTCTCTAAAATGCCGAACATCATTTCCAACGGAAGGAAAATAGCGACAGCAAGCAAGTTGAAGAAGTCATGAATGGTTGCACTTGCAAATGCACGTTTGAACTCTTCTTTACAGCGCACGTGGCCAAGAGACACAAGCGTATTGGTCACTGTGGTACCAATGTTAGCACCCATCACCATAGGGATAGCGGTTTCTACAGGTAAGCCACCTGCAACCAAGCCTACAATAATAGACGTTACAGTACTTGAAGACTGAATTAAGGCTGTTGCCACCAAGCCGATCATTAGACCTGCAACTGGGTGTGCGGCAAATTCAAATAGCACCTTAGCTTGATCGCCAGTTGCCCATTTAAAGCCACTACCAACCATAGATACTGCTAGAAGAAGCAGATATAACATGAATGCCAAGTTAGCCCAGCGTAACCAACGAGCTGTGCTCGAAATTGGTGCCACTGTTGAAGTAGCTTGGTTCATCATAATTTTCTCCGTTGACCTTTCAGTTCATTTTTCGGTCTGTAGTTGAATCTGCGGGCGATGTTAGAGAACAAATATTTCAGTAATATTACAGATTTCTTGCTGTGAGAGATTTTTATTGTTCTTTTTGATAATGGCGTAAAAGAGGAAGAAAATTAATTTTTAACTTATTGATTTTAATGGTTAAATTTTGATTTAGTTTTGTTTGGTTTTTGCGTTTTTTTTGTAGAGAAAATGCGCCTCAGTTCAACTTTTATGACAGTGTTGACTTTATACTTTCGGTAAAACTTATGCTTTTGTAAGGTATTGTATGGTTTTGTCGAGTTTATTGTTTGTCTCTGTCACATTTGGTATAAAAAGTATCACTTTCTTTTCGGGACTCGATCATGTCACATCTAAACTACAACCATCTCTATTATTTCTGGATGGTGTGCAAACAGGGCTCTGTAACTAAGGCGGCTGACGCGCTCTTCCTGACACCGCAAACCGTGACAGGACAGATTAAAGCGCTTGAAGAGCGCATGAAAGGAAAGTTAACCAAGCGCAATGGTCGTACAGTTGAGCCCACTGAGTTAGGTCAGCTTGTGTTTAAGTACGCCGACCGGATGTTCGGTTTGAGCTATGAGATGTTAGATATCGTCAATTACAGCCAGCACTCGAACATTCTATTTGAAGTTGGTGTAGCCGATGCATTATCTAAACGCTTGGTCAGTAAAGTACTGATGACGACCGTCCCGGAAGATAACAGTATTCATTTACGCTGTTATGAATCGACCCACGAACTGCTACTTGAACGCCTTTCTCAGCACAAGCTAGATATGATCCTTTCGGATTGTCCCGTTGATTCTACTCAAAGTCCTGGCCTTTATAGCAAAAAGTTAGGTGAAAGTAGCATGAGCTTTTTTGCTTCTTCTGAAATTGAAAATGTGCGATTCCCTGAGATCTTGGAACAAAAAAAACTTCTGATTCCCGCGAGCCGAACGGCTATGGGGCGTAAAGTTATTCAATGGTTTGATCGTCAAGGTCTTCAACCCAATGTGCTGGGGGAGTTTGATGATGTTGCGTTGATGAAAGCTTTTGCTCGGTACCACGATGATGTGATTTTCTTGGCACCGACCGTATACATGTCGGAGATTGAAGACGACCGAAATTTACAGCTAATTGGCCATGTCGATGGGCTAAAAGAAGAGTACTACGTGATTTTTGCGGAACGAATGATCCAACACCCCGCGGTAAAAAATGTTTGTGATGCTGATTTCAGTCAAATGTTTGAGTAAACCCGTATCGTTGCGTAAATAAATAGATTACTATCAATAAAAATATAATTCTAAATAATATCTAAGTAAGCAAGATACTTGTTTTAGTGAGCAAAACTATTAATTATTGATGGCGCACCAATTAAAATCCTTGGTGGATAATATTGGTGTATCACTAACAACTAAATTAGAGGTTCTAATAATGAAGACTCTGGAAGTGTATCTTGATTTTCTTAGATATATAAATCAGTGCAACACAACAAGCTGGCCAGGGTTGGAATAAGTAAGTTGTAGCTAGAGGTCCAACACATGAATCTACAAGAAATGGAGCAGAACTCCGCAAAAGCCGTCGTGTTGCTCAAAGCGATGGCAAACGAGAGACGCCTACAAATCCTTTGTATGCTGCATAACCAAGAGCTGTCCGTGGGAGAGCTGTGTGCAAAGTTAGAGCTAAGCCAGTCGGCATTATCTCAGCATCTTGCTTGGCTTCGCCGTGATGAGTTAGTCACGACAAGGAAAGAAGCACAAACGGTGTACTACACATTAAAGAGTGATGAAGTGAAAGCGTTAATAAAAACACTGCATAGTCTTTATTGTGCTGAGAGTGCTCAACATTAATTAAATAGTCCTAATATACTGCTCATCTTAGAGTGTGAATCTGACTTGTTGGAATATTTGAGAGTGGCGTTAAACTTTTGATGATAGGGTACTACTCATCGACCAATTTGCTTTGTTCTCAAGTGTTTTATTAGTGCTTTCTAGTTTGAGCGTTATATGGGTAATGAATAAGCTGATGTCTTTAAATGGGACATTCAGAAAAAGAAAAGCTGGCATTGCCAGCTTTTTTTATTAAGAAAATTTTGTAGATATAAAAAAACCGACACAAGGTCGGTTTTTTCTTCACTGTAAAATCAGGACTCTATTAAAGAGCTTTGATTTGTGCAGCGAAACGAGACTTATGGCGAGCTGCTTTATTCTTGTGAATAAGGCCTTTAGTTGCCATGCGGTCTAGGATAGGTGTAACTACAGCGAATGCAGCAGTTGCAGCTTCTTTGTCGCCTGCTTCGATAGCAGCAACAGTTTTCTTCATGTAAGTACGCATCATTGAGCGACGGCTAGCATTGTGCTGACGACGTTTCTCAGCTTGGATAGCGCGCTTCTTAGCAGATTTACTATTTGCCAAGGGTCTAACTCCCAAAAACTTAGTTCTGTGACAATTTAAGGGCGAGGAATATCCCTCATTTGCGCTTAAATGTCAAATGATTTGTGCAAAAACCGATCTAAGCCAAAACAAATTTTGGTAAGAGAGGTTATCGCGGTTAAGATGGCGGGGATTCTAACAGCATTTTTATACCAATGCTAATAATTATCCGCGAAAGGCACACTTATTCCTTACAACCCGCGGATAGATTTTTGACGTCTATTTACAGCACCTGTCAGAGAAACAGTATAGGGTTAGCTGTCTTATGGTGATATTCCGAGGTTACAGTGAGTAAACGACTACTCAAGTCTGGCATGATCGTCAGTGCTATGACATTTATTTCCCGCGTTCTTGGCCTAGTTCGTGATGTTGTAGTGGCAAATTTAATGGGGGCAGGAGCAAGCGCAGACGTCTTTTTCTTCGCCAATAAAATTCCTAATTTTTTACGACGTTTGTTTGCTGAAGGTGCTTTTTCCCAAGCGTTTGTACCTGTTTTAACGGAAAGCCATGCTCAAGGCGACATGGATAAAACTCGGGAGCTCATTGCTCGTGCGGCGGGTACATTAGGGGTGATAGTCTCAATTGTTACCATCTTAGGTGTTCTAGGTTCCGGAGTGGTGACTGCACTGTTTGGTTTTGGTTGGTTCCTAGACTGGATGCATGGTGGTCCCGCGGCTGAGAAGTTCGAACTTGCTAGCGTGATGCTCAAGATTACCTTTCCTTATTTATGGTTCATCACTTTTGTTGCCCTATCGGGAGCCATTCTCAATACACTAGGTAAGTTTGCGGTTTCTTCGTTTACTCCTGTCTTCCTCAATGTGATGATCATTTTGGCAGCATGGTTTATCTCGCCGCAGATGCCACAGCCAGAGATTGGTCTTGCCATCGGTGTTTTCCTTGGTGGTTTGGTTCAGTTCTTATTTCAAATCCCTTTCCTTATTAAAGCGGGGGTTATGGTTAAGCCGAAATGGGGCTGGCGCGATCCGGGCGTGGTGAAGATCCGAACCTTAATGATTCCTGCTTTGTTCGGTGTGTCGGTAAGCCAAATCAACTTGTTGTTTGATACTTTTATTGCCAGCTTTCTGCAAACCGGTTCGATCAGTTGGTTGTACTATTCAGATCGCTTGTTGGAATTCCCGTTAGGTCTGTTTGGTATTGCTATTGCAACGGTGATTTTACCAGCATTATCACGCAAACATGTTGACGCACAAAATGAAGGATTCGCACAAACCATGGACTGGGGGGTGCGCATGGTGATCTTACTTGGCCTTCCTGCAATGCTTGGTTTGATGGTACTGGCAAAACCTATGTTGATGGTGTTATTCATGCGAGGTGAGTTTTCGCCACAAGACGTACATCAAGCATCATTGTCACTCTTTGCTTACGCTTCAGGCTTGTTGAACTTTATGCTGATTAAAGTGCTCGCTCCGGGTTATTACTCGCGTCAAGACACTAAAACGCCAGTGAAATACGGCATCATTGCGATGGTGACCAACATGGTATTTAATGCAATTTTTGCGTACTTCTATGGCTACGTTGGCTTGGCTATCGCGACGGCACTATCGGCATTTGTGAATATGGCACTGCTGTATCGTGGCCTGCACATCGCAGAGGTATACCAAATCACTAAGCGAACCGTCTTCTTTATTATACGTTTAGCTATTGCTGGCGCGGCGATGGTGGCGGCAATCTTATGGCAACTGGAAGATATGTCAGTATGGCTGGGCTGGAGCTTTGCTCACCGAAGCGCGGTGCTAGGGATGTTGATCGGTTTAGGAGCCGTAGTTTACCTAGTGGTTCTATTTTTAACTGGTGCGCGTTTAAAAGACCTAAAAGCTGGGACAGACTGAGGGTGATTAGTATATAATCCGTCAGTTTCACACAGTGTAAAGTAAAACAGAGGCAGAAAGCAGTATCCAATGGAACTGATTAGAGGCATTCACAATATCAACCCGCGACATCATGGTTGTGTGCTGACTATTGGCAATTTCGATGGTGTCCATAAAGGCCATCAACAAGTATTGCAGCAAGTGTCTGAGCAAGCGGACAGGCTATCCTTGCCTTCTGTTGTGATGACCTTTGAACCTCAGCCGATGGAGCTGTTTGCCAAAGACAAGGCACCTGCAAGGTTGACTCGATTACGCGATAAGTTCGTGCAATTGAGTAAGCTCGATATTGACCGCTTACTGTGTGTCAATTTCAATCGCCATTTTGCAAATTTAACCGCGGAAGAGTTTATCCGTGACTTGTTGGTCGAGCGTTTGGGTGTTAAGTTTCTTGTCGTTGGTGATGATTTCTGCTTTGGCAAAGGCCGTACAGGTAACTTTGCAATGCTGCAGGAAGCAGGGGAAAAATACGGCTTTGATGTCGTAAGTACCCAGAGCTTTTGTTTACAACAATTACGTGTCAGCAGTACGGCTATCCGTCAAGCGCTGGCGCGTGACGATTTGCATTCCGCGCAACAGATGCTGGGAAGAAACTACAGCATCAGCGGTCGTGTTTCTCATGGAAGAAAGCTAGGTCGAACCATTGGGTTCCCTACTGCAAATATTCCTTTGAAACGCTGTGTTTCTCCGGTTTCCGGAGTCTATGTTGTTCAAGCGCTTGGCTTAGGAAATAAGCCAGTTGGTGGTGTTGCTAATATTGGTCAAAGACCAACCGTCAATGGTGTTCGCCAACAGTTAGAAGTGCACTTATTCGACTTTCATGCCAATTTATATGGCAAGCAACTAGAAGTGGAACTTTTGCATAAACTTCGAGATGAGCAAAAGTTTGAGTCGTTTGAAGCACTTAAACAACAAATTGAATTGGATGCTGAAGCAGCAAGGGTGTGGCTGCGTCAGCTTAAGCGTTGAGCGGTTTATTCCACCGTTCAACATAATGTCTAATTTTCGCCCAATATAACGGAATTAAGAATCGATGAGTGAGTATAAAGATACCCTGAACTTACCTGAAACAGGGTTTCCAATGCGCGGCAACCTGGCCAATCGTGAGCCAGAAATGCTTAAGCGTTGGTACAAAGAAGATCTTTACGGTGAAATCCGTAAAGCTAAGAAAGGCAAAAAGTCATTCGTATTGCACGATGGCCCTCCTTACGCAAATGGTGACATTCATATTGGTCACGCACTAAACAAGATTCTTAAAGACATTATTATTAAATCCAAAACACTTTCAGGTTTTGACGCACCTTACATCCCAGGCTGGGACTGCCACGGTCTACCAATCGAATTAATGGTAGAGAAGAAAGTAGGTAAGCCAGGCCAAAAAGTGACAGCAGCGGAATTCCGCGAGAAATGTCGTGAATACGCAGCAGGTCAGGTTGAAGGTCAGAAAGAGAGCTTCAAACGTCTTGGCATCATGGGTGAGTGGGACAAGCCATACCGCACTATGGATTTCGCAACTGAAGCGAACATTATTCGTGCTCTTGGTAAGATTGCAAGCAATGGTCACCTTCTAAAAGGTTTCAAACCTGTTCACTGGTGTACAGACTGTGGTTCTGCTCTTGCTGAAGCGGAAGTAGAATACAAAGATAAAGTATCGCCATCTATCGACGTTCGTTTTAAAGCGGCTGACGAAGCGGCACTGCTATCTAAATTTGAACTGACAGAAGGTCATGAAGGTCACGGTGACGTATCTATCGTTATCTGGACAACAACACCTTGGACACTGCCTGCAAACCGCGCAGTATGTCTACGTGATGATCTAGAGTACGTGCTTATCCAAACAGAAGGCGACAACGCTGAGCGTATCATCGTTGCTGCTGAGCTAGCGAAAGACGTAATGGATCGTGCGGGTATCGAGCACTTCCACAACCTTGGCTTTGCTAAAGGTGCGGACCTAGAGCTTTCTCAATTCCAACACCCATTCTACGATTTCACTGTACCGGCGATCCTTGGTGATCACGTTACGACTGATTCAGGTACTGGTGTTGTTCACACTGCTCCTGGTCACGGTCAAGAAGACTTCGCGGTTGGTAACAAGTACAACCTAGAAGTAGCAAACCCAGTTGGCTCAAACGGTGTTTACCTACCAGATACAGAGCTATTTGCTGGTCAGCACGTATTTAAAGCGAACGATGCAGTAGTAGAAGTACTAAAAGAAAAAGGTGCACTACTACACCACCACGCTTACGAGCACAGCTACCCACACTGTTGGCGTCATAAGACCCCAATCATCTTCCGTGCTACACCTCAATGGTTCGTTTCTATGGACCAAGCTGGCCTACGTGCTAAAGCATTAGAGTCAATCAAGAATGTAGAGTGGATGCCTGAGTGGGGTCAAAGCCGCATCGAAGGTATGATCGAAGGTCGCCCTGAGTGGTGTATCTCTCGTCAACGTACTTGGGGTGTGCCAATTGCTCTGTTTGTTCATAAAGAAACAGCAGAACTTCATCCAAACACGCTAGAGCTGATCGAGAAAGTCGCTAAGCTGGTTGAAGAGAAAGGCATCCAAGCATGGTGGGATGTAGATGCCGCTGAACTACTAGGTGCTGACGTTGACCAATACGAAAAAGTGCTAGATACGCTAGACGTATGGTTCGATTCAGGTGTCACTCACTTCTCTGTTGTTGATGCTCGTGAAGAGTACAACGGCAACAGTGCAGACCTATACCTAGAAGGTTCTGACCAACACCGCGGTTGGTTCCAATCTTCTTTAATTTCATCTATTGCGATGAAAGACGAAGCACCTTACAAACAAGTACTGACACACGGTTTCGTGGTTGACGGTCAGGGTCGTAAGATGTCTAAATCTATCGGTAACGTGGTTGCGCCAAAAGACGTAACCAACAAGCTAGGTGCTGACATTCTTCGTCTATGGGTTGCTTCTACAGACTACACTGGTGAAGTTGCGGTTTCTGATGAAATCCTAAAACGCAGCGCAGATGCGTACCGTCGTATCCGTAACACAGCGCGTTTCTTCCTTGCTAACCTAAGCGGCTTCAACCCTGAAACAGACATCGTTCCTGTTGAAGAGATGGTTGCGCTAGATCGCTGGGCGGTTGGTCGTGCACTAGCAGCACAAGAAGAGATTGTTAAAGCATACGAAGAGTACAACACACACGGTGTAACTCAGCGTCTAATGCAATTCTGTTCAATCGAAATGGGCTCTTTCTACTTAGACGTAATTAAAGACCGTCAGTACACAGCAAAACGTGGCGGCAACGCTCAACGTAGCTGTCAGACTGCACTTTACTACATCGTAGAAGCGCTAGTTCGTTGGATGGCGCCAATCATGTCGTTCACTGCAGATGAAATCTGGAACGAAATGCCAGGTCAACGCGACAAGTTCGTATTCACTGGTGAGTGGTTCGACGGTCTATTCGGTCTTGCTGAAGGTGAAGAGCTGAACAACGAATTCTGGTCTGAGATCCAAGCGGTTCGTGGTGCGGTAAACAAACTTCTAGAAGATGCGCGTAAAGAGAAAACCATTGGTGGTGCACTACAAGCTGAAGTGACTCTATTTGCTGATGACGCACTAGCGGCGAAGATCAACAAACTTGAAGATGAACTGCGCTTTGTTCTACTAACCTCTGCGGCGAAAGTTAAGCCTCTAGGTGAGAAGACGGATGCAGCACAAGCCACAGATATCGAAGGCTTGTTTGTAGAAGTAGCAGCAGCTGAAGGCGAGAAGTGTGACCGTTGTTGGCACCACACGCCAGACGTAGGCACAATTGAAGGTCACGAGAAGATCTGTGGTCGTTGTGTGTCTAACGTAGACGGCGAAGGTGAAGTACGTAAATTCGCGTAATTGCCTAGAACGACTGAACTTTTTTTAAAATTAACAGCCCCAGTATTTACTGGGGCTGTTTGTAGGTAAAGTAATGAGTGAAAAAGCACTGACGTTAAAGCAATCTGGAGTTCGCTGGCTGTGGTTAGCAATTCTGGTATTTATTGCAGATATTGGCATCAAATTGGTGGTGATGGACAACATGGGCTACGGATGGGCAAACCGAATTGAGGTGTTGCCATTCTTCAACCTACTTTACGTTCATAACTACGGTGCCGCTTTCAGCTTCTTGAGCGATCAAGCTGGTTGGCAGCGCTGGTTATTTACAGGTATCGCGTTTGTTGTTACGGGTCTTTTGACCTACTGGATGAGTAAGCTTCCAGCAAAAGAAAAATGGAACAACATTGCTTATGCACTGATTATTGGTGGTGCAGTGGGCAACGTGTTTGACCGCGTCGTTCATGGCTTTGTTGTTGATTACCTAGACTTCTTCTGGGGTAACTACCACTGGCCAGCATTCAACCTTGCTGACATGGCGATCTGTATTGGTGCGGCAATGATTATTCTGGATGGCTTCCGTAAAAAAGACGCTGACAAGTAATCTTTTGCGGTATATCGAATAACCCTAAGCGTCGTCCGTTGATTCGAGCGATGCTTTTTATTATGTTGGAGCGCCAATCAGCATATCAATGTATAAAAAGACCAAGCTGACAGCGTAATAACCCAAGAACAAGGAAGCATTAACGTGACAACAATAACCAATGAATCGGTAGTAACCCTTCACTTTACGATTAAAATGAAAGACGGATCGGTTGCAGATAGTACTCATAACATGGGTAAACCAGCGAAATTTGTTATGGGTGATGGCAGCTTGAGTGAAAACTTTGAGCAGTGCTTGATAGGCCTCGAAACAGGCGCACAAAAAGCGATTGAGCTAAAGGCAGAAGACGCGTTTGGTATGCCAAACCCTGATCATATTCACTATATGGATCGCACTAAATTTGTAGGTGATGCAGAAGTGGAAGTTGGTACAATCATGGCCTTCAGTGGCCCTGATGGCATGGAAATCCCGGGCATTATTACAGAGATTGCAGGCGATTCAGTCACTGTGGACTTCAACCATCCTCTAGCGGGACAAGACGTGACTTTCGAAGTTGAAATTTTGTCAGTAGAATAGCGAACCAAATAAAAGATAACTTCCATGAGCAATGAAATGAAAATCCTGTTAGCTAACCCACGTGGTTTCTGTGCTGGTGTTGACCGCGCGATTAGCATCGTAGAGCGTGCGCTAGAGATGTATCAGCCACCTATCTATGTTCGACATGAAGTGGTGCATAACCGTTTTGTGGTTGAAGGTCTAAAACAGCGTGGTGCTATCTTCGTTGAAGAACTGCACGAAGTGCCAGACAACAACATTGTGATTTTTTCTGCTCATGGTGTATCGCAGGCGGTTCGTCAGGAAGCGAAGCTGCGTGATTTGACCGTATTTGACGCAACGTGTCCTTTAGTAACCAAAGTGCATATGGAAGTGGCGCGTGCGAGCCGTCGTAATATGGAAGTGGTTCTGATTGGTCACGCAGGTCACCCTGAAGTCGAAGGTACGATGGGGCAATACGCCAGTGAAACCGGTGGTATGTACTTGGTTGAAACTCCAGCCGATGTCGAGAAACTGAAGGCGATTGTGAAAGATCCATCCGATCTTCATTACGTAAGCCAAACGACGCTTTCTGTCGATGAAACTGCCGATGTTATCGAAGAGCTACGCCGCGTGTTCCCAGATATCCAAGGTCCACGTAAAGACGATATCTGTTACGCGACACAAAACCGCCAAGATGCCGTACGTGAATTAGCTGGTGACGTAGATGTGATGGTTGTGGTGGGTTCTAAAAACTCATCAAACTCTACACGTCTTAAAGAGCTAGCTGAAAAGCTAGGGACACCTGGCTACTTAACCGACTGTCCGGAAGATATCAAACCTGAGTGGTTCGAAGGCAAAACAAAGGTCGGCGTGACTGCGGGAGCATCTGCTCCGGAAGAGCTCGTTAATCAGATTCTAGAGCGAATCAAAGAACTCGTCGGTGCCGAAGCGGTTGATGAAGTACTTGGCCGTGAAGAGAATATGTTCTTTGAAGTACCTAAAGAACTGCAAATCAAGCAAGTGGATTAGTCTCCATTTATCGAATATTCAAAAGGCGACCTGTGGGTCGCCTTTTTTACATCTCTCTTAACTCATTTAGGTAATCACGAATTTGGTCTTTTCCTAAACCATCGATAATCATATCAGACATCTTCGTGATTCTTCGCTCAAGCGACTGAGCAACCTTTTCGCAATGTGCGTACATGTCTTCATCAGAACCATCGGTCGGAAAAGCATCAACTTGCCAGTTTACTCGAACACCACCTGCAAGCCACTGAGGAGCGGTTTCTTGATGTAAAGAATCACAGAGAATAATAACGATGTCGGGAAGAAACTGAGTTCGCTCCTCCCATGAATGCGTGTGGATATGCGGAATGGGGAGTTGGTGGTCATCTAAATATTTTTGCACCACTGGGTGCACCTTGCCTGTGGGATGTGAGCCTCCACTGGTGACATTAAAATCTGCTGGCAGGATATTGGTTGCGATTGACTCCGCGAGGACGCTTCGTCCAGCGTTGTGCTTACATATGAATAAAACTTTATACATCATCGCCTCGTCTTTTCAGAGCGTCCTATTTATACGCTAGCGGAAACTCAGCGATGATGTGTGAAGTTTTTGTGTTAGTGGCTAATGCCGAGCATCTCTTTGAGCACCTTTAAGTAGCGGCGGCTTACTGGTATCTCAAAGCCTGTTTTGGTGATGATTTCCGCTAACCCATTTTCCAGTAACTTGATTTCGCTAATCGCTTTAATACTGACTAAGTATTGACGATGGCAGCGGACTAGAGGGGTTTTCTCTTCCAACGTTTTTAATGTCAGTTGGGTGCTCGCGGTTTGGCTGGTGGAGCGTACATGCACGCCGCTGATATCACTGTAAGCACATTCCACCGTGTCGGTGGCCATGATAACGATGCGGTTGTGTCCGATGCACGGTATTTGATCCAACGTGTCAGGTGTAATAGCAGACAGTTGTTGCGTTAGGGCGGATTGGCTAATGACTTTGTTTAGTCGTTTTACCGTTTTAGTTAGCCGGCATGGGTCGACAGGTTTGAGCAAGTAATCAAAGGCATTGTCTTCAAATGCTTGAATCGCATACTGATCATAAGCCGTGACAAAAACCACATAAGGCATGGTTTCTGGATCAAGCATCCCTAGTAATTCAATCCCCGTGACTTGAGGCATTTGGATATCGAGAAACACCACATCAGGCTTGAGTTCATTGATTTTTTTTAGGCCGAGGATTGCGTTTGAGGCATCGCCCACGACCTCAACTTGGCCTGTTTCATCCAGTAACTCTGCTAGCTCTTCACGAGCAAACTGTTCATCATCAATGACGAGTGCGGTTAACATCCAACATTACCTTTATTGCTTCAGCGTGCTTTTATGATTTTGGGGGAATGATAAAGCTCATTTTAGTAAATTGATGTGGCTCGCACGTAATTTTTAGCGCTGCATCACGTCCAAATTGATTAGTGAGACGCTTGTCGACAATTTCTAAACCTAGCCCTGAGTGGTTTTCTTTTGGCGGCTCAAAACTGCCTGCGTTGTCTTCGACGGTAATCAAGTGACCTTGTGGGTGTGCTTCGCTGTATATATGAACTTTACCACCTTCAAGCATGTTTGAAATGCCATGCTTAATGGCATTCTCAACCAAAGGCTGGAGTGTAAAGCTTGGTAATTTGATGTCCAGCAATTCAGGTTGAATATCGATTTCAACCTCTAAGCGGTCCGTAAAACGCGCTTTTTCGATGCTCAAGTACGAGTTCACATGTGCAAGCTCTTCCTTTAACGTCACGGTATTAATGTTCTGCTTTAAATTGCTGCGGAAGAAGTGCGATAGATTTTGGATTAGCTCGCGCGCTTTGTCAGGGTCACGACGAGTAATCGCACTAATAGTATTGAGTGCATTAAACAAAAAGTGTGGATTCACCTGAGCGTGAAGCAATTTTATTTCTGCTTGGGCGAGTAAGGCTTGTTGTTGTTGGTAATCGCCATAAAGGATTTGGCTAGATAGAAGCTGGGCTATTCCTTCCGCCATCGACATGTTGGCCGTCGAGAACAATTTACGCTTCGGTTCATACAGCTTTATGGTACCAATGACCTCTTTCCCTGCACGCAGTGGGATGATCAGCGCAGATCCGAGCTTGCAATCTTTTGCAATGGAGCATTGGTATGGACGCTCCGCGCCATCAAGATAAATGATGTCGTTTTTCTCCATGGAGTCTAATGTGCTTTGCGATGAAATCGGCGTGTTTGGTTTATGGTGATCATCGCTAATACCCACAAACGCCAAGATTTTTTCTTGGTCAGTAATCGCGACAGCGCCCACTTTGGTTTCTTCGTAAATAATACGCGCGATTTTCTCTGCGTTTTCGGTGTTGAAGCCGTTGCTTAGAATTCCCACTGAGCGATCAGCAATGGTGAGCGCTCGACGCGAAAACGTCGCAGAAAACTTTTCAAAGATTGCTTTTCTGTCTTGCAGGATACTCATGAACAACGCCGCACCAAATGAATTCGCGATGATCATAGGCGCTGCAATAGCGGACACCAGTTCATAGGCTTGATCAAAAGGTTTCGCGACGGCGAGCAGCAAAATCATTTGCACCACTTCTGCAACAAACGTGACGCTGAATACGACGCTTGGATTAAACAGCAATGCGCCTTTATTTCGCTTGATAAGGTAAACGTGGAGTAAGCCACCAATTACGCCCTCGGCGGTGGTTGAAATTGCGCAGGCTAGGTCAGTAAAGCCACCAAGAGAGTATCGATGGATGCCACCAGTAAATCCGACGGCGAAACCTACAACAGGTCCACCAAACAGCCCGCCCATAACTGCGCCGATCGCACGAGTATTGGCAATAGCATCGTTGATGTGCAGACCGAAATAGGTGCCGAGAATACAAAAGCCAGAGAAGAGTACGTAACAAATTAGGCGGTGGCTTAAGCGCGAAGAAATACTCAGCAAAGGTAAGATGATTGGCGTTTTACTTAGCATGTAAGCCAAAACTAAGTACACACACATCTGTTGTAAAAGGGAGATGACCAGTTCCATAGTGAACCTAACCTAGAATCAATGTTGTTATTGTATACCTAAGTAACCTCAAGATGCTTGGCTCAGATAGATAAGAACAGCTAAGTAAATGATGCTGCGCTGTGCTTTCTGAACCTTAAAGTGACTTGGGTATAAAACAAAAAGAGCCTGCAATTGGCAGGCTCCTATCTTAGTCACTCAGATGTGACGAGTATTACGCTGTTTCTGATACGGCTTGTGGTTTCTCTTCGTCAGCCAGTTCAGTTTCACCTTTACCCTTAGAGGTTTTGATAACGTAACCTGTCACAGCTAGGGCAAACACAATACCTACGATAGTTGATAGTTGCATTGGCAGACCAAAACCTAGCGAGCTGTTGTTTAAGATGAACGTGACACATACCGTGGTCATGAAGATAGCTGGGATAGTGGTAATCCAGTGCAGCTTGTTGTGACGCAGAAGGTAAGCGGACGCAGTCCAAAGCATCATTACCGCTGTTGTTTGGTTTGCAAAACCGAAGTAGCGCCAGATAATGCCGAAGTCTACTTGAGTTAAGATACCGCCGATAACGAACAGTGGAAGTGCCATCAGTAGACGGTTACGTAGCGTTTTTTGTTCCATGTTGAAGTATTCAGCAAGGATCAAGCGGCTTGAACGGAACGCTGTATCGCCAGACGTAATTGGTAGGATAACCACCCCCAGGAACGCAAGGATACCACCGAACACACCTAGCAGACCAAATGATGCGCTGTATACCACGTTACCAGGGCCACCGTTTTTCACAGCTTCTGATAGAGCGTCTAGAGAGCCGAAGAAAGACAGAGCGATAGCACACCAAATTAGCGCGATAACACCTTCACCAATCATTGCACCGTAGAATACGAAGCGACCGTTTTTCTCATTTTCCATACAACGCGCCATCAGTGGAGACTGAGTTGCGTGGAAGCCAGAGATAGCGCCACATGCGATAGTGATGAACAATGCAGGCCATAACGGCATGTCATTTGGGTTGAGGTTAGAGAACATGTCCGAAACTTGGAAGTCACCCATTACTGTGTGTTCGCTAGAGAAAGCAACGGCTGTCATTAGGCCAACAGACATAAAGATAAGTAGGGCGCCAAACAGTGGGTAGAAACGACCAATGATTTTATCGACAGGAACAATCGTCGCAATGATGTAGTAAGCAAAGATAGCAATAACCATTGTAGTCATGCTTACGCTCAAGCTTGTTTGATCATTGATGAGGTTAGTAATCATGCCAGCAGGGGCTGAAACGAACACTACGCCAACTAGAAGCAATAGGACAATGGCAAAAATATTCATAAAGTGTTTTGCGCCATTACCTAGGTAGCGACCTGTAATGGTAGGTACAGATGCACCGCCGTTACGCACTGAAAGCATGCCTGAGAAGTAATCGTGTACTGCACCAGCAAAAATACAACCGACTACAATCCAAAGCATCGCCGCAGGACCGTATAGTGCCCCCATGATCGGGCCAAAAATTGGACCAACACCTGCGATGTTAAGTAGTTGAACTAGGTAAACTTTCTTTGTTGACATTGGAACGAAGTCAACACCGTCCGATTTGGTGTGAGCTGGCGTTTGGCGTTTTTCATTGATGCCGAAAATCTTCTCGACGAAAGCGCCGTAGATGAAGTATCCGCCGATTAGGGCTGCGACACAGGTTAGAAACCACATCATAGCAATTGTCCTTGGTCTTAGTTGGGTAGGGTAATTTTTTAATCTCAGGATGCATGTTATGCGTCGCTTGTGTTAAATGCATTCGGTTAGTAGATGAGTGGTCGAATAGAGCACTGAGTGGTCGATATGCTGCTTGAGCGGTTTTTAAAAATGGCGAAAGGTTGATGACAGTCTTGAGTGGCTGATTTGAGTCATCAGTGGTTCAATCTGCAAGCTCAGCGGCAAGCGCCAATAATTAGTGGTAAGCTTATTTTTGAAAACAATTACTTAAGGAATAACCATGAAAAAGGTAACGGTAGGTCTGGCACTGGCTTTACTTGCAGGATGCACAGCAACGACAGCAGATCTTGCCAAGTCGGGAGATTGGCATCAGATCGGATATCAAGATGGCATAACCGGACACACATCGCGCACGATGAGCGAGCTTCGTGAGTTGGGTAGTGTTAAGCAAAGTGACTACGACCAAGGTTATTTAGAAGGTTTACGTGAGTACTGTAATCCTGCTTTTGCGTATCAAATGGGGTTATCTGGTCAGTATTACGAAGGGGTTTGTGAAGGTACTGAGCAAGCGCAAAAATTCCGCATGGAATGGCAACGTGGTTGGAATGAATACTCAAATTAATAGTCAATAAAGCCGTTGTTACACTGTCTGCATCACATAAATGTGGCAAAATCTTCCTTATTAAACTATGTTCATACTGCTTGATAGTGAGCACAGAAAAAAGGAATCACATTATGTCAACGCAAATGGCTGGTGGCTGGAGTCCATTTCATGAACTCACAGCAGATAATAAAGAAGTATTTGCTAAAGGTATCGAGGGGTTTGTCGGTGTCAAATACTCCCCTTTGGTTGTGGCTACTCAAGTCGTAGCCGGACAAAACTATGCGTTTTTCTGTAATGCAGAAGTTGTCTACCCTGGAGCACAACCATACCCAGCAATGGTTCATATGTTCAGTGACCTTGAAGGTAAAGTCGGTATTACTCACATTGAACGATTGAACTACTAAATTAAGCCATAAAAGGCGCCTGACTTTTAAATAAGTGAGGCGCTTTATTGATTAAGATTGATTAGTTTGCGCGATCACGACTTTTCTTAAATATCCTTGCTTGGCGTTCAGTTGCTCAGTCGCGCTTTCTCTATCCAGCCCGGTTAAAATCATCAAAATCGCTAACTTGGCGTCGTAGTCCGTTTCTTTGAGCGCCGTTTTAGCCTCTTGGTTAGTACAATCTGTTGCTTGCATAACAATACGAGCCGCTCTTGCAACTAGCTTTGCATTCGTCGCTTTCACATCTACCATTAAGTTCTGATAACTTTTGCCCAGGCGAATCATGCTTGCGGTAGTGAGCATGTTTAGTACGAGTTTTTGTGCCGTCCCTGATTTTAAGCGAGTGGATCCCGTTAACGCTTCAGGTCCAACAACGGGGCTAATCGCAATATCAGCAATATCTGCAATCGGAGAGTCAGGGTTACAAGATAGTGCTACAGTGGTGGCACCAAGCTCGTTCGCATACTCTAAGCCACCAATCACGTAAGGTGTTCGTCCACTTGCCGCAATACCAACGACGACATCGCGTTGTGTTAGAGTATTCTCTTTAAGATCTTGCTCACCCAATGCTGGATCGTCCTCCGCCCCTTCTTTTGCACGGAACATTGCCTCTTTTCCACCGGCAATAATACCAACGACCATCTCTGGATCTGTGCCAAAAGTTGGTGGGCATTCTGAAGCGTCCAAAACGCCAAGTCGACCACTGGTACCCGCACCGATGTAAAACAACCGACCTCCGACCTTAAATGCTTCCGTGATCTTATCAACGGCTTCAGCGATCTCAGGCAACACTTTTTCAACGGCAAGAGGAACGAGTTTGTCCTGTTGGTTGATGCGTTGAACAATATCGAGAGAAGGCAGCAAGTCGATGTCCATGGTGTCTGGGTTTCGCCCTTCAGATACCAGATGGGATAAAGCTGCGATAAGTGCATCGTTCGTCATAATGAATTAAGCCTTTTTGTTTAGGATCTATTGCCCTTAATTTTTTGAATAGAGTACACCCAGTGAAGCGAGACGACTTGCCCCCGTAACTTCCGGTAAGTTGCTAGGGAGGCCGTGAATATGGCGCTGCGCAAGCCAAGCAAACGCCATTGCTTCCATGTAGTCGCCATCAACGCCTTTTTCTGCCGTTGTCGCAACGCTCCATTGTGGCAATAACTTAGCTAGTCGCTGCATCAAAAGTGGGTTTCTTGCTCCACCGCCACAGACCAATAGTTGAGGTGTGATGCCATGAGAAAACTTGTCGACTTCGTTGGCAATGGTAATTGCAGAATACTCGCAAAGTGTACGTTGTACGTCTTCGATTGGTAAATTGTGATGGGCCAGTTGTAGATGCAGCCAGTCAATATTGAACAGTTCTCGCCCGGTACTTTTAGGGGCAGGCATGGCGAGGTAAGCTTCTTTGAGTAATTGAGTCAACAAAGTAGCGTTTACCGTTCCTTTAAGTGCAAATTGTGCATCTTCGTCGAAGCTTTGCCCAGTATGCAGCGCACACCATGCGTCCATCAACATATTGCCCGGGCCTGTGTCATAGCCAATGACTGGTTGTTCTGGATGCAGTACCGAGATATTGGCAATGCCTCCAATGTTAAGTACCACAGTTGTGGAATCCTGCATCGCAAAAATGCTTTTATGGAAAGCAGGGACGAGTGGGGCACCTTGTCCACCTAGCGCCATGTCTTTACGACGAAAATCCGCTACCGTATCAATGCCTGTCTTGACCGCGATAATGTTGGCATCGCCCAATTGAGTGGTAAACGGCAAGTTTCCGGTAGGCTGATGGAACACTGTTTGACCGTGATTACCAATCGCACGAATTTGCTCTGCGACGTAACCAGACTTATTGAGCAGCTGTAACACGGCATCTGCAAATAGGTGGCCGAGCTGGTGGTCAAGTTCACCTATGGCTTTTAAATTTGTTGCTTGACCGGTACAAACAGATAACAGCATGTCTTTTAGTGCTGCGGGCATTGGGTAGTCGTCGTGCGCAATCAGACGAACGTGCTCATCGCTTATTTCAACTAGAGCGGTATCAACACCATCCATACTCGTTCCAGACATCACACCAATGTACAGTTCGTTAAATTTCATAGCCGATCTCGTCAATTCTTCATTCACTTATTGTAAAGCAAATCTGAAGCGAATAACCTCATCGAATACGAGATATTCAGCCGATTTTGAGGAGAAAACATGGGACCGTTATGGGTTGACGTTGCGGGGTATGAACTGACCGCTGAAGACAAAGAAATCTTGGAGCATCCTACGGTTGGTGGCTTAATTCTATTTGCTCGCAACTATCATGATAGCGAACAGCTTCAAGCACTTACTCAATCCATCCGAAAGGCGGCTAAGCGCCCGTTTTTGATCGGTGTGGATCAAGAAGGCGGCCGAGTGCAGCGCTTTCGTGAAGGTTTCTCATTAATTCCTGCTGCTGATGAGTACGCTAAACATCAAAATGGTGAAGAGCTTGCTCGTATGGGCGGTTGGTTAATGGCAGCAGAGCTGATTGCCCATGATATTGATTTAAGCTTTGCCCCGGTACTTGACCAAGGCCATCAATGTAAAGCGATCGGTAACCGTGCATTCGGTGAAGATGCCGATACCATTCTTCGCTATAGCACTGCTTATATGCAAGGAATGAAGAGTGTTGGCATGGCAACGACAGGCAAACACTTCCCTGGACATGGTGGCGTGATTGCAGACTCACATCTAGAAACACCATACGACGAGCGCAGTGATATTTTTGAACAAGATATGGCGATCTTCAAAGCGCAAATTGATGCCGGTATTTTAGATGCCATGATGCCTGCTCACGTGATTTTCCCACATTATGATGCTCAACCAGCCAGCGGTTCTGAATACTGGTTAAAACAGGTTCTGCGTCAGCAATTGGGTTTTAAAGGTTTGGTTTTTTCGGATGACTTGACCATGGAAGGCGCTGCGATTATGGGCAGCCCAGCCGAGCGAGGTGCTCAAGCATTGAGAGCTGGCTGCGATATGTTGTTAATGTGTAATAAACGAGAAGCGCACGTTGAAGTATTAGACAACTTACCGGTTTCAACCGTGCCACTCGCGGATGCATTACTGAAAAAACAGTCATTTTCTCCAAGCGAACTTAAGCTATCTCAAGAGTGGAAAGCGGCGAGTGAAGCGATGAAACGCTTGACTAGCTAAACCTCTTGTAAAAGATTCAAAACGGCGATGAGAAGCCAAAGTTAATTATGCTTTGGCTTTTTATTTAACTGTAAACTTTAATTTACACTAAATGTTTTTTATTATGTACGCTTGTTTTTCTTTTTTAGCCTGTTATCTTGTCGTTAAAGCTTAGTTGTCTCACCAAGGGTTTGGTTGGGTGTAAAAATAAATATACAGGTTAGAGTTATGCAGAAAAGTGAGTTGAGCAATATTAATATTATCGAAGAACAGGTTCTTATTACTCCGGAGGAACTAAAAACCAAGCTTCCTTTGAGTGAAAAAGCACGTCGCTTTATTCAAGAGTCTCGTCAAACTATCGCTAATATTATTCACAAGAAGGATCACCGCCTGCTTGTTGTATGCGGTCCATGTTCTATCCACGACGTAGAAGCGGCGAAGGATTACGCAAAGCGCCTTAAAGCACTCTCTGAACAACTAAGTGACCAACTGTATATTGTTATGCGTGTTTACTTTGAGAAGCCGCGCACCACGGTCGGCTGGAAAGGCCTGATCAATGACCCACACCTAGACGGCAGTTTCGATATTGAACACGGTCTGCATGTTGGACGCGAACTTCTGGTGGAGCTGGCAGAGATGGAAATCCCGCTCGCGACTGAGGCTCTAGACCCAATTAGCCCACAATACTTGGCGGATACTTTTAGCTGGGCAGCCATCGGTGCTCGTACGACGGAGTCACAAACTCACCGTGAAATGGCAAGCGGCCTGTCTATGCCAATCGGTTTTAAGAATGGCACGGATGGCAGTTTGGCAACCGCAATTAACGCGATGCAAGCTGCGTCCTCTAGCCACCGTTTTATGGGAATTAATCGTGAGGGACAAGTCGCACTATTAACCACCCAGGGCAATGCTAATGGACATGTGATCTTACGTGGCGGCAAGCAAACTAACTACGATTCGGTATCCGTCACTGAGTGTGAGCAGGAGATGGCGAAATCTGGTCTTGATGCTTCATTAATGGTGGATTGCAGTCACGCCAACTCACGTAAAGATTACCGTCGCCAGCCATTAGTCGCGGAGGATGTGATTCATCAAATCCGTGAAGGCAATAAATCTATTATCGGTCTTATGATTGAAAGCCATATCAATGAAGGAAATCAATCTTCTGACTTAGCTCTTGAAGAGATGAAATACGGTGTATCTATCACTGACGCATGTATCAATTGGGATTCAACTGAGGCACTATTACGTCATGCACATGAAGAGCTAGTGCCTTTCTTAGAAAATCGTCTAAAGGCTAATTAATACAGGATTTAAGGAACATCAATGGCAGTTGAACTTAACGCATTACGCGATCAGATTGATGCAGTCGACAAGCAAATGTTGGAGCTATTGGCTCAGCGTTTAGCGCTCGTAGAGAAAGTTGGGGAAGTAAAAAGCGAACATGGTTTGCCAATTTATGCTCCAGACCGCGAAGCGGCGATGTTAGCTTCTCGTCGCGCTGAAGCTGAAAAAATGGGAATTCCTCCACAGCTTATTGAAGATATTCTGCGTCGAACAATGCGTGAGTCTTATGCCAGCGAGAAAGATTCCGGTTTTAAGTGTTTGAACCCTGATTTACGCTCAGTTGTTATTATTGGTGGTAATGGTCAATTGGGTGGCCTGTTTGGGCGTATGTTCAAATTGTCGGGCTACCAGGTCAAAGTTCTCGGTAGTAAAGACTGGGATCATGCGGATGAGATTCTAGACAACGCGGGTTTAGTCGTGGTCACGGTGCCGATTCATCTAACGGAAGGGGTGATCGAAAAACTGGGGAACTTGCCGCAAGACTGTATTCTGTGTGACCTGACTTCTATCAAATCGAAGCCTCTGCAAGCAATGTTGAATGTGCATCAAGGTCCTGTGGTTGGTTTGCACCCAATGTTTGGCCCAGATGTTCCGAGCCTTGCCAAGCAGGTTATTGTGTACTGTGATGGCCGTGGTCACGAGCATTACCAATGGCTATTGCAACAGTTTGGGATTTGGGGCGCAAGCTTGTGCCAAATCGATGCACAAGAGCACGATCATGGCATGACGTTGATTCAGGCGCTGCGCCACTTCACGTCGTTTGCTTACGGTATGCACCTTAGCAAAGAGAATCCGAACATCGATCAGTTGTTGAAGTTAAGCTCGCCAATCTACCGCCTTGAATTGGCGATGGTGGGACGACTGTTTGGTCAGGATCCGAACTTGTACGGTGATATCATTTTCTCTTCTCAAGAGAATATCGATATGATCAAGCGATTCCATCAGCGTTTAGGTGATGCAGTAGCGATTCTGGATAGCAGAGACAAAGCGCGATTCATCGAAAGCTTTAAGCAGGTGAGTGATTGGTTTGGTACTTATTCTCAACAATTTATGAATGAGAGCCAAAACTTACTCAAACAGGCGAATGATAATATTCATCGCGGCTAATCACGGGTCATTTAGCCGTGCAGAGTCCGAAACAAAAAGAGCAGCGTAAGCTGCTCTTTTTCGTGTTGATGGACAAATCAGTTCGTCGCAGTATTACTCGTATCTTCACTTGATACTGTGTTGATACTGGTATCGCGATAGGGTGAATTGGTTAAATTGACTTGTAGGCGTACAACGTTATCAATCAATTGAACCAAAGGTCCCCATTTCACTTTTTTCTCTTTTTCAAAGACGTCATTGAAGTTTTCTGGCGTCCACTCCATTAAGTATTGAGGGTTGAGTGCTCGTCCGAGGAAGCGTACTTCATAGTGCAAGTGTGGCCCTGTGGAGTTGCCAGAGTTACCGCATTGAGCAATGATGTCGCCTTTACTAACAAACTGACCGCTTTTCACTTTGAAGCGTTGTAGATGAGCAAAGGAGCTCATAAAGCCAAATGAGTGACGAATGGTGACATAGTTACCATAACCACGATTGCTCGGGCGAACGGTTTCCACCACACCGTCAGCCGGTGCCAGGATCTCTTCTCCTCTTTTACAAGTCAGATCGATACCAGTATGAACATGCCTCTTACCTGAAATCGGATTAATACGACTGCCGTAAGAAGAAGAAATACGTTGGTATGTGACTGGGCTGTCATTTGGTATCAAACGGAACATCGTCGCGCGAACAGCAGAATCGATAGCGGCTGCGTCAATTCGCTCCTCTAACCCCATGCTGTTCTCATCGATCATCAACTCTTCGTCTGCGAGACCTAAAACCGATTCAACGTCGAATACCCGTTTGCCCAATAGCTGAATTTGATTGTTTTTGTCCGTCAAAGACTGGGAAAGCGAATGATTGGTATCAAGCTGTTCTTCGTAAAGAGCCGTCACTTCGGCCTTTTCACTTTCCAGTTTGGCGATGATTTGTGTTAGTTCGTCTTTATTGTGCATCTGCTGCTGATTAAGGTACCACGCGCCACCAACGACGGCGGGTAATGCCAATACTGAAGCAAATACTGCTAGGACCGAACTGCGGCCCAAATAGAACTGCTGATCGCCGTCTTTCGTCGGGATCTGCATGATGATTTTTTTAGACATAGTTATTGTTACTTAAATAGGCGTTCATTTATTTTTCTCCTAAAAACCAGAGAGGTGCTCTAACTCTCGATTCAGAAGGTCGTTATTGCCTACATTCAATTCTATAAATCGTTTTAGTTGGCTAATGCTTTCGATGTCTATCTTAGCGATCTTCAACCTAATCTCACACTTAGAGAGATCCACAACTTGCGCTTTTAACGTAATCACTTGTTCGGATTGATCAAATGAAAAAGTCACATGGACTGGAAGGGTTGGATCCAAAGCCTCAGTCTCTTCCACTTTCATGAGTAAACCATGCAAGGAAAGATCTTGAATCCTAGCTTCAATTGCCAAGTCACGTTGTTCTATCTTAGCTGGAGCTTGATGGAGAATACGTGAAAAGCGTCGTCTCTCTGTCATATGAATATTCTCGTCAGGTCGTCAAACAGAATTGAATAGTATATCAATACGAACAAAAAATGTTCGATTGTTGTTTGAAAAGTGTCGAGGTCGCTACAGAGTGACGTAAGTGCTATGTCATGTTCTTAACGAACGAGACGGGCTAATGAGCTCTTTTTATAACAAAGAAAACAAAGGCCGCTATGATAGCGGCCTTTGTACAAATTACAATCAAACTTTGTGGGTTGCGATTACTTCGCAATACGCTTGTATTTGATACGGTGTGGTTCTGCGGCTTCAGGACCCAATGTTTTCTTCAACCAATCCATGTACTCTGTGTAGTTACCTTCGTAGAAGTTAACTTGGCCTTCGTCACGGTAGTCAATGATGTGGGTAGCGATACGGTCAAGGAACCAACGGTCGTGCGAGATAACCATTGCACAACCAGGGAACTCTAGTAACGCTTCTTCTAGAGCACGCAGTGTTTCAACGTCAAGGTCGTTGGTTGGTTCGTCGAGTAGCAACACGTTACCGCCCGCTTTAAGCAGCTTCGCAAGGTGGACACGGTTACGCTCACCACCCGATAGTTCACCAATAATCTTTTGTTGGTCACTGCCTTTAAAGTTAAAGCGTGAACAGTATGCACGAGCTGGGATTTCGAAGTTGTTGATCTTAATGATATCAGCACCTTCAGAGATCTCTTGGAATACGGTTTTAGAATCGTCCATGCTGTCACGGAACTGATCGACAGATGCTAGTTTTACTGTATCGCCCATCTCAATTGTGCCCGAGTCTGGTTGTTCAGTACCACTTAACATCTTGAATAGCGTCGATTTACCTGCGCCGTTAGCACCGATGATACCAACAATTGCACCTTTAGGGATGCTGAATGACAGGTCATCAATTAGAACTCGACCGTCAAATGACTTGGTCAGGTTCTTCACTTCAATAACCTTATCACCTAGACGCTCACCTGGTGGGATAAATAGTTCATTGGTTTCATTACGTTTTTGATGATCAGAGCTTTGCAGTTCTTCAAAGCGAGCCATACGTGCTTTTGACTTCGCTTGACGACCTTTAGGGTTTTTACGTACCCACTCAAGCTCTTTCTCGATAGTCTTTTGGCGAGCACTCTCTTGGGAGGCTTCTTGTTGTAGACGAGCGTCTTTTTGCTCCAGCCATGAGGTGTAGTTGCCTTCCCATGGGATACCTTCACCACGGTCCAGTTCTAAGATCCAGCCCGCAGCGTTATCTAGGAAGTAACGGTCGTGGGTGATGGCTACTACGGTACCTGTGTAATCCACTAAGAAGCGCTCTAGCCAAGCCACTGATTCTGCATCTAGGTGGTTGGTAGGTTCATCAAGCAGTAGCATGTCTGGCTTAGAAAGTAGCAAGCGACAAATAGCCACACGGCGGCGTTCACCACCTGATAGGTGCGCAATTTTTTGGTCCCATTCAGGTAAACGAAGTGCGTTTGCCGCACGCTCAAGCGCATTTTCTAGGTTGTGGCCATCTTTCGCTTGGATAAGGGCTTCTAGCTCGCCTTGCTCTTTTGCAAGTGCGTCGAAGTCTGCATCTGGTTCAGCGTATGCTGCGTAGACTGCGTCCAAACGTTTCAGAGCGTCAGCAACGTCAGCAACCGCTTCTTCAACAACTTCACGAACGGTTTTTGATTCGTCTAATACTGGTTCCTGAGGTAGGTAACCTACGTTTAGACCAGGTTGTGGACGCGCTTCACCGTCGATATCCGTGTCGATACCTGCCATGATACGTAGCAGTGTGGATTTACCTGCACCGTTCAGACCTAAAACACCGATTTTCGCACCAGGGAAGAAGCTCAGAGAGATGTCTTTAAGAATTTGACGCTTAGGTGGCACAATTTTGCTCACCCGCGACATGGTATATACGTATTCAGCCATTGCCGATCGTTCCTAAATTAACTGTCATTCAAACCCATCATTTTATACCAAGTGCTTTGTTTTTGTTACCGCATTGCAAGAATTTCCCTAACGAATGGATTTCTTATTTTGAGCTGACCGGAAACTTACACGGTTAGGGTATACACTTTTGTTATTCGTTAAGAATGACGAAGTGTTTTCTATGCGAGTTAGAAACGCTTTGTCTCCATCGTCTTAAAAGTTTGACGAGTACAATTTTTAATACACTAAGTTGCTTTACATGGACATCTGCATTCTGTGTAAATAGATGCATGTGTGAAAATTGCCTTAACATCACATGAACTCTAACAAAACTAGGCTTTAGGGCAGTATATGTCTGGGGAAAATGACACAAATGAGATTCAACGTATCTGAATTGGCTAAAAACGTATGCTGCGCCGCCGCGTTGTGTGCTATGAGTTTGAGTGCTAATGCCGCGCTGAGTTTGGAAAAGCAGCGCGAAGTATATGAGCAAGCTCAAGATTTATTAGATAAAAATGACATCGATGGATACCTTTCGATTCGTCCTAAAATTTCTAACTATCCACTAACGCCTTATGTGGATTACCGCACTTTTATTAGACAGTTACCGGAAAAGTCACCACAACAGGTAAACGAGTTTATTTCTGAGCACGAGTCTTTTCCATTTTCTCGTCGAGTTCGCGCTCCATACCTCAATCATCTTTATAAGCAAAAAGATTGGAAAACCATTACTGAGTTTCAAAAAGTCATTCCTAGTGGTGAGCGTTACCAATGTATTTTCTACGTCGCCCAGTTAAAGCAAGGCAAGAAAGTCGCGGCATTTAAAGGGGCTGAACATATGTGGTTACGTGGCATCAGCATTGCTGATGAGTGTGACCCATTATTTGCGGCATGGGACAAGGCGGGTGAGCGTACCGATGAACTGATTCTACAGCGTATGTTA
This sequence comes from Vibrio sp. Vb1574, assembly GCF_033338675.1. Lineage (NCBI taxonomy): Bacteria > Pseudomonadati > Pseudomonadota > Gammaproteobacteria > Vibrionales > Vibrionaceae > Vibrio > Vibrio sp. Vb1574. The sequence goes on along the minus strand of NZ_JAWOTC010000024.1, from coordinate 11,934 downwards.
CTGGCGTTTGATGCTCGTAATGGCGGTTTGATGAGTTACTTGCTCAAACTGCCTAAATCAGCGCAGGCAAAGCAACAAGCCAAAGAAATGAAAGCGTTGTTTGATAATCCTTCAAGTGTTGCGGAATTCGCGAAGAAAAAACCTGCGAATGATTTTAATCGAGCGCAAAGTGAATATGCGTTAGAAAAGTTGGCTCGTATGAACACTAGCCAAGCACAAGGTGCGTACGATGCCGTCATTAAAGGACAGAAGTTTTCTCCAGAAAAAGCGCAAGAACTTGCCGACTATATTGCATTTCGATTGACTCGTACGGAGTCTGAGTCATTAGCTAAATGGCGCGATGATAAAACGAAAACCAGTCAGTACTTACCGTTGATTGAAACGCGCATCCGCTTAGCGATTCAAAATGCAGATTGGAAAGGCGTACAAGAGTGGATTGCTGTTCTAAATAAAGAAGAACAAGCCACGCTACGCTGGCAATATTGGCTTGGAAGAAGTGAAATAGCGTTAGGTGATGACATCGCGGGGAAACAGCGTTTAGCAACTCTGCTTGGGCAACGAAACTTCTACAGTGTGGCTGCCGCCAATGCAATCGGACAATCAATCAAATACCCAACGCATACGGTTAAGTTGGATAAGAAAGTTGTTCAACCCTATCAAGACTCGTTAGCTCGTATCGAAGAGTTGATCGCGACGGATAAAATCGCAGCAGCGAAGAGTGAATGGGCACACTTACTGCGCCGCGTAGGAAAAGATGAAAAGGCGATGTTGGCGGCTTATGCATCATTTAAACGTTGGCATCACCTAACGGTGACCGCGAGTATTCAAGCGCAGATGTGGGATAATATCGAACTTAGGTTCCCAATAGCACACCGCTGGTGGTTTAACTTTTATGCGAAAAAGCACAACATTGATCCCGTCACGATGATGTCTCTCGCTCGACAGGAAAGTGCGTTAGATGTTGAAGCCCGCTCTCCAGTTGGCGCTCGTGGTCTTATGCAGATCATGCCTGCGACGGCGAAGTACACGGCACGTAAATATAAGTTGAGTTATCAAGGTACGCAGGATCTCTACAATGTAGGAAAAAATATCGAAATTGGTAGCCATTATTTGCAAGGTTTATTAGAGGATTACGATAATAATCGTATTTTTGCTCTTGCTGCTTATAATGCAGGTCCTAACAGAGTAAAAACGTGGCGAGAGCGTACCCAAGGAAAAGTGGATGCTTATGCCTTTATTGAGGCAATTCCATTTAAAGAGACGCGCGGTTATGTACAAAACATCTTGATGTTTGAAACATACTATCGTGATCTTTTGGGTATCGATGGCGCGTTCTTGAATCAACATGAGATCAATACCAAGTATTGAGTGAGGTAACTTGATGTCGCACGAACCCGAGTACAAAGACTGGCAACAGATTATTGAGCTAATTCGAACAAGTATGGGCACCCAGCAAGATGACATGCTGTTAACTATGCTGATGTCACGTGATGAGAGAGAGTCATTAATATCACGCGTTAATATAATTAACGAACTTCTTAAAGGAGAATTATCTCAACGTCAGATCAGTCAGATGCTTGGTGTGGGCATTGCCACCATTACTCGTGGCTCTAACGAACTAAAGTCGAAATCTGATGAAGAAAAAGACAAGTTGAAAGTCTTGTTAGAACAAGTTGCGGTATCTAAGTAGACAGTATATCCAATTTGCTTTTAGGCCTTGGTGTTACAAGTGACTAAGATAACGTATTACAAAGGGCGGAAATATCCGCCCTTTGCGTATCTAGAGACTAGGCTGAGTGTTATAAATTTGAAGGAAAATGCTCAGGGTTTGTGAATGGAATTAAAGCCAGAATCAAGGCTTGGTGATAGACCGAGCTTCGAGTTAGCTGGTTTTGGGTTAGCAGGCTAATAGCGCCACCTTTCTGTTTGATATTATCAGTACCAAACACTTCGTCCATTACATCTCCCAATTCATTCGCATCCTTGAGTTTTTCCAAGACTTTTGGCGGCAACATTAAGCTTGCAGAACGAGATTCACCGCGGTGAGTCTCTGATTCAACCACCATCCAAGCAAACGTCACGTTTGCTTCAATTCCCGCTTCGAGACCGACATAGTAATCCGCGTTTGGCATCTCTACTTTTGCGTTTTTAACGCGGTTTAGCGCACCACGATGAGTTTCTTCATTCGTCATGGGCTGATCTGCGACCTCACTCGGTACACTGACGCCAACGAAGTTGAATTCTTGATGCGGAAATGCATTACGAAATGCACTTTGAACTGCATTAATTTTGGCTGGGTTTAGCGATGCGATTACGACTTTTTGGGTTGCCATGATCTTTTTACTCACTGGTGTCTATTAACTCAATTTTACTTGCGTAGGCTTTACGTTCTCACTCGGGTAACAGCCTAATACTTTCAAGTGCTTAGTGATTTTTGTTAGCTCTTCAAGTGCCTGTTGCATTTCTGTCGAAGCAAGATGTGATGTCAAGTCTACGTAGAACATCTCCTCCCACGGGTTCCCCATAATTGGGCGTGATTCTAGCTTGGTCATATTGATGCCGTAACGTTGCAGCACTAATAGTGTTTCAACCAATGAGCCTGCCTCTTGGGAGGTCGACATGATCAATGTGGTTTTTGCTGGAATCTGAGTAGAAACTTCAACCGGTTTACGAGCAACCACGATAAAGCGAGTATGATTTTCGGTTTGGTTTGCGATGTTGCCTTGAATTGCTTGCAAGCCATATAGCTTACCGCTTGATGCATTACCAATTGCAGCCACATCATCACGATCCATCTCTTGGACTTTCTGCATTGCATCTGCTGTGCTCGCGCAGGACTCCAGCTTTACCCCTTTCATACGGCTTAAAAACTCACTGCACTGTTGGTGTGGCTGAGGGTGAGAATACAGCGTTTTAATATCTTCCAGACGAATGTCTTTTTTCGCAACCAAGCAGTGTTCGATTGGTTGAGTTAGCTCTCCAACGATGTAAAGCGTCGTGTGTTGTAGTAAGTCATACACTTCATTAATAGAGCCTGAGCTGGTGTTTTCGATTGGCAGAACGCCATAATCAGCATGGCCAGATTCAACCGTTTGAGTCACTTCTTTAAAGTGCTCGCAGTTGAGCTCGATAAGCTCTGTATTTTTACGACTGAAGTATTCGCGACTTGCCAAGTGCGAATAAGAGCCTTTGGCTCCTAAAAAAGCGACGCGAGCAAGTGGCTTACGGCTTTGCTGTGGGTTAACGAGATTTTGCAGATAACTTTGTTGAAGCAGAACTGAGTCTTCAATGATGGTATGGAAAAGTTTGGTGATGTACTGCGCGTCAAGTTCGTATTTATCTTGGCCATTAGAAATCAGCTTGACCAATAATTGCTGTTCACGGACGGCGTCGCGAACAGGCTTTGAGGTTTGTACTTTGCTTTTGGCTACTTCAATGCTGAGTTTACGGCGCTCAGACAATAAGCTGAGAAGTTGGTCATCCAACTCATTCAAGCGTAAACGAATTTCTTCGAGGGAAATAGGTTGGTCAGTCATCAATTCTTTCCTTATAAAAAAGCCTCCCGATTTGGGAGGCTTTCTGTTTGTTTTTGACTTTTCTTTCACAAACGAGTTAGCCCCTCCAACTATGGGAGGAAAAAGAAGTCAAAAATAAACAGTGAGGTTAAATGCATAAATAGTGCTTAATTTATGAGTGTTTAAACACAATAAGCAAGGCTGGGGAGAGCGTCAAGCAAAAAAATAGCGCCTTTCGGCGCTATTTCCTCAATCTGTTCAGTTTACTCTTCTTCTTCCACTAGCTCAGGCTTACTTGCACGTCGAGCTTCAGGTTTGTGGGTCAGCTTGTTCAATTGTCGTTCTAGTTTTTGCTCCACTTCGTTGATAGCTGCGTAAAGATCTTCGTGAGTTGCTGAGGCAATGAGCTGGCCTTTAGGAACTTTGATAACCGCTTCGAATTTCTTCTGTTTGTTTGGTTCCTCACTGAAAGTTGCTTGGCAACCAATTAGGTCTACTTGCCATTTCTCCAGTTTTTTAAATTTGCTCTCAATATGAGCTCGGATTGCAGAGGTGATTTCGATGTTTTTGCCAGTGATATTCATTGTCATAAGTGTTTTTCCTCTGTTGCATCCCTCATGGGTTGAGTTCAGATTACCGCTTTAAGCATAAAAAAATGTGATTCAGATCATTATTTTGCTCGGGTTTTTTATGATGAAAAATGAATGTGATCTCACTCAAGAACTTCTGAGATTTATCGTGAAATTGCTTGTTATCGGTTAGTAAATCCGTAGATTGAATAGAGTACTCAGCTGAAAACGGCCTCGTTTTTAGGGAAGTTTTACGGCCTAATATTTGAGGTGGTTAAAATTTAACTACACGTAAGGTGTGATGACGATCACTGAGTCTTTCCAATGAATCCATTTAAAAAGCCGCTTACTGTACAAGCGGCTTTTTACTGTCTGGCATTTGGCTGACTTTTCGTAGCGGTATCATGAAAATGGGGTCTTTTGGGGCTAGTGAAACCCTTTCTAGACTTTTGACTTGGTCCAAACTTTCTAGTTGTTTGTATATTATGTAGTAGCGATTAATGCTTGTGACGTACCCAACCGTTGAGCTTAAACTTTTCCGCATAACGACTTCCACGTTATTAAACCAAACATTAGGATCGTAACCTTGTTGGGCTGCACGCTTACGAATACGCTCTACATTGCCGGGGCCCGCATTGTAAGCCGCCAATGTAAAGTAGAGTTTATTTTGTGCAGTAATATCAGGATCACTGAAGTACTGCTTACGCAAAAAAGCTAAGTATTTCACTCCAGCATGAATGTTGTTTTCTAATTGTCGAACATTTTTGATATTGATATTCGGATCTTGAGCGGTGCTGGGTAGGACTTGCATTATGCCAACGGCACCTCGGCTTCCAACTAGGTCGTTATTAAATCCTGATTCCTTGTAAGCGATTGCTGCGATCAGTAAATAGTCGATATCGTATTTCTCACCATAGCGTGAAAATAGCGCTGCGAGTTTTTCTAGTTGAGCAATTTTCTTAGGGTTAAGAGCTCTGTTCAACCATCCCGTGTTATCGATGTATTTACCGTAAATAACGTTACCGAGTAGTGTCCCAGAGCGAGACTTCTGGATGAACTTATTCACGACGGCTTTTAATTTGGGACTATTTTCTCGCATTGCCCAAGCAATTTTGCCATTTTTGCGGATAGGGATTTTTTTGTGCACCCGAATATCATCCATCACTTTCAGCCAAAGCTTGGCTTTATGGCTATCGAGAACAATGGCTTTGACGTAACCATTGTTGAGCATTCCGACCAGCTCATAATCTTGAAGTGTTTCTTCAATAAAGTGCACGATAACAGGCGGTAAGCCTTTTTTGTTTAGTTTCTTATTTAGTGTCTGAATGCTTTCAAAGTAGCTAGAGCTGGCGCGCACCCAAATCTCTTTGCCGCTCAGTTGTTCGATTTTCGTCATCGTTGGTGTGCTTTTGTTTGTCACTACCCACTCTTGAATGTCAGTGAGAATGGGTGAACTGAACTCCACTTTCTGTTTGCGCGTGTCGGTAATAGTCAGGTTGGCGACAACTAAGTCACCTGAACCGTTTTCTAAGGCTGGCAGTAGCTGGTCGCGGGCAACAGGAATAATTTGTACGTTAAGCTTTGGTTTGATTTTACGAAGGTCTTTTTCGAAATGCGCCAGCAATTCCGCGCCTATGCCTTTTGGTGTGCCGCCCTCAATGTAGTAAAAGCCTAAATCAGCAGAAACTAAGACGCGCAGTACATTCTTCTCCTTGATGACATCGAGGTCCCCAGTATAAGGAGGCTGTTTGAGCGGCGAGATTTGCAGTGCGCAAACGGAAGCAGACAATAGGAGCAGCATAACTGCGCAAAGCTTAGATATCGTCACGTTCACATCCTTTTTATAAAGGGGGGAGGAGAACTTTAAGCATATGTGGAGCTAGGAAGATCATCAAGAAAGGGCTGAATACACTATTGAGAGTAGTAAAAAACCGCCACGGTAAAAACGGTGGCGGTTCAGTTTAAAGCAAGTTCAATTACTTCACAGGGTTGAGCTCTATAAGCTTTTCAGTTCTTGCTACGGCGTCTTCCAAACCAAGTTGCTTGTAGGCCTCTAGCTGGATAGTCAGTGACTTACGTGCAGCTTCTGTGTCTGGATACGCTTTTTGTAGCTCTTGGCTGCGATTAATAGCAGCGACCCAAGCTTCACGGCGAAGGTAGAAGTCAGCAGTCGCTAAATCATAGTTCGCTAGACGGTTTTTCAGCGCGACCATACGTTTTTGTGAATCTTCTGCATATGGGCTATTCGGGTAACGTTGAAGTAGTTTTTTGAAGTCATCAAACGCTTTTTTTACCGGTTCAGGATCGCGATCGCTTCGATCTACGCTGAATAAATCATGCATAAAGTTACGATCTTGCGCCATGTGGCTTAGACCTCGCATGTACAGCACCCAATCCATCTTTTCATGGGTTGGGTTTAAACGCATAAAGCGAGAAATGGTTGCCAAGCCCAAAGCAAGGTCGTCGTTTTTGTAGTACGCATAGATTAGGTCAAGCTGCACCTGTTCAGAGTAGGCACCGAATGGGTAACGTGAGTCTAATGCTTCCAGTTTCTCAATTGCAGAAAGCCAATTACCACTTTGAAGAGAAATCTGTGCGTCTGCATACAGTTCCGAAGGCGGCACATCAGGAACGATTTCTTCTTTGCTTGCACATCCAAACAGAAGGGATACCGCTAAAAGGCCTGTTAAAGTCTGACGTTTCATATCAGGAGTCTGTTCCTTGAATCTAAATATTTCTTAAGCTGCCGTTACTTTCTTTCCAGTAACAGATACAATGACGTAATAGTCTATTTTTTCACAGTCGTGAGCATTAGTCTCACAGTTTTTAAAAAAGTTCGATATGGCTCAGCAGATTGTATTAACAAATACCGTAAAAGATAGCCAGTTAGGTCAACGTTTAGACCAAGCTATCGCCGAATTATTCGCGGACTTCTCTCGCTCGCGCCTAAAAGAGTGGCTGCTTGATGGGAAAGTTCAAGTTGATGGTGAAGTTGTCACTAAACCTCGTACCAAAGTAATGGGTGGCGAGGAAATTACATTGCAAGCCGAGTTAGAAGATGAAGAACGCTGGGAAGCGCAAGATATCCCGCTAGATATTGTCTATGAAGATGAAGATATTATCGTTATCAACAAACCTCGTGACTTTGTGGTTCATCCGGGCGCTGGTACGCCTGATGGCACTGTACTTAATGCGTTGTTGCATCATTACCCTGATATTGCAGAAGTACCTCGTGCAGGTATCGTGCACCGTTTGGATAAAGACACAACGGGTTTGATGGTGGTGGCGAAAACCGTTCCTGCACAAACTCGTCTGGTTCGCGCACTGCAAAAACGTAATATTACTCGTGAGTACGAAGCGATCGCTATTGGTCGTATGACTGCGGGCGGTAAAGTGGATCAACCTATTGGTCGTCACTCTACTAAGCGCACGCTTATGGCGGTGGCACCAATGGGCAAACCAGCAGTAACGCACTACCGTGTTGCTGAACGCTTCCGCGAACACACGCGTATTCGTTTGCGTCTAGAAACGGGTCGTACGCACCAGATTCGTGTGCACATGTCTTATCTTCAGCATCCGCTGCTCGGTGATATTGCATATGGTGGACGTGCTCGCATCCCGACAGGTGCGTCTGAAGAGCTAACGGCAATGATCCGGGGCTTCGATCGCCAAGCATTGCACGCAGTAATGCTGCGCTTTGAGCACCCAATTACGGGCGAAGTTCTTGAGTTTCATGCTCCAGTGCCTGATGACATGGTTGTGATGACTGAAGCGCTTCGTCAAGATACAGAAGAGCACGGCTTACCGGAAGAATTCTAATATGAAGACGATCATTCCGAACTGGCCAGCGCCTAAAAATGTCAAAGCTTTCGCCTCAACACGCATAGGCGGATTTTCGACAGGCCCTTACCAAGGGCTAAATTTAGGTACTCACGTTGGGGATGATTTGTCTTTAGTAGAGAAGAACCGAGCTTGGTTGGCGCAACAGGCAAGCATGCCAAATGCGCCAATCTGGTTAAACCAAACGCATTCAACCGTTGTGGCTCAAGCAAATGAACCAACAACACAGGTGCTTGATGCGGATGGTGTATTTACTTCTTCAAGCCATGTTGTTTGTTCAGCGATGACCGCCGATTGTTTACCTGTATTATTGACTAATACACAAGGTACGCAAGTAGCCGCTGTTCACGCAGGTTGGCGCGGCTTAGCAAATGGCATTGTCGAAAATGCGTTAGCGTTGTTTTCTGGTGAAGTGATAGCGTGGCTTGGCCCCGCCATTGGCCCTCAAGCCTTCGAAGTGGGTGAAGATGTTCTGCAAGCTTTTGTTGATTTTGATTCACAGGCGAATCAAGCATTTGCTCCACGCGATATCGACGGTAAATGGTTTGCTGACATGTCGGTGCTGGCAACGCAACGTCTAAACCGGGCTGGTGTGACACAAGTGTTTGATTCTGGACTTTGTACTTACCAAGATAAAGCCTCTTTTTACTCTTATCGCCGTGATGGTAAGACTGGTCGACAAGCAACCTTTATTTGGATCGAAGACTTGCTATAAGCACCAAAGTGCTAAGATGCATACTACTATTTTTGCAAAGCTATCTTTATTCATTCACTCCCTTGAAATTCCCCACCCGAGTATCCATCTTTCTAACTGTCAAAAGAATTTCCTTTAGTTGAGGTTAGGAAGGTAGATATGCGTCTTGATCGATTCACAAGTAAGTTTCAAATCGCTATCTCTGATGCTCAATCACTAGCGTTAGGGCGCGATCATCAATATATCGAGCCAGTTCACCTCATGGTGGCTTTGCTTGATCAAAATGGCAGTCCAATTCGTCCATTGCTTACTATGCTGGATGTGGACGTAACGCATTTACGCTCTAAATTGAGTGAAATGTTAGATCGATTACCAAAAGTCAGTGGCATCGGTGGGGATGTTCAGCTCTCTAGCTCGATGGGCACATTGTTTAACCTGTGTGACAAAGTGGCGCAAAAGCGTCAAGACTCCTATATCTCGTCTGAAGTCTTCCTGCTTGCCGCTTTAGAAGATCGCGGACCATTGGGGCAATTGCTCAAAGAGATCGGCTTAACAGAGCAAAAAGTCAGCCAGGCAATCGAAAAGATCAGAGGTGGTCAAAAGGTCAATGATCCGAATGCAGAAGAGCTTCGTCAAGCATTGGAAAAGTTCACCATAGACCTTACCGAACGTGCAGAGCAAGGTAAATTGGATCCGGTTATCGGCCGTGATGATGAAATCCGTCGTACTATCCAGGTATTGCAGCGTCGTACTAAAAACAACCCTGTGATTATCGGTGAACCAGGCGTAGGTAAGACAGCAATTGTTGAAGGCTTAGCGCAGCGCATAGTTAACAATGAAGTACCTGAAGGTCTGCGTGGTCGCCGTGTGCTATCACTGGATATGGGCGCACTGGTTGCTGGCGCGAAATACCGTGGGGAATTTGAAGAGCGTTTAAAATCAGTATTGAATGAACTTGCTAAAGAAGAAGGCAACGTCATCCTCTTCATTGATGAACTACACACTATGGTCGGTGCTGGTAAAGGTGAAGGCTCAATGGATGCGGGCAACATGCTAAAACCGGCATTAGCTCGTGGTGAGCTGCACTGTGTTGGCGCAACAACATTGGATGAATATCGTCAGTACATCGAAAAAGATGCAGCATTAGAACGTCGTTTCCAAAAAGTGCTGGTGGATGAGCCGACCGTTGAGGATACCGTGGCGATTTTACGTGGCTTGAAGGAGCGTTATGAGCTTCATCATCACGTCGAAATTACCGACCCAGCGATTGTTGCTGCGGCGAGTTTGTCACATCGCTATGTCTCCGACCGTCAGTTGCCGGATAAAGCGATTGACTTGATTGACGAAGCGGCTTCAAGCATTCGTTTACAAATTGACTCTAAGCCAGAGTCCTTGGATAAGCTTGAGCGTAAAATCATCCAACTCAAAATTGAGCAACAAGCACTAAGTAACGAGCACGATGAAGCGAGTGAAAAGCGTTTGAAAGCGCTTAATGAAGAACTCAATGAAAAAGAACGTGAGTACGCTGAACTAGAAGAGGTTTGGAATACAGAAAAAGCAGCTCTTTCTGGCACTCAACATATTAAGTCTGAGCTTGAACAAGCTCGTATGGACATGGAGTTTGCTCGCCGTGCTGGCGATCTAAACCGTATGTCGGAGCTTCAATATGGTCGTATTCCTGAACTTGAGAAGCAGTTAGATCTTGCAACCCAAGCTGAAATGCAGGAAATGACGCTATTGCGTAATAAAGTAACCGACAACGAGATTGCAGAAGTACTTTCTAAGCAAACCGGCATTCCGGTATCCAAGATGCTAGAAGCGGAAAAAGAGAAACTACTTCGTATGGAAGACGTGCTGCATAATCGTGTGGTAGGGCAAAGCGAAGCGGTCTCTGTTGTATCGAATGCCATTCGTCGTAGTCGAGCTGGGCTTTCTGATCCAAACCGACCAATTGGCTCCTTCTTATTCTTAGGTCCAACTGGTGTGGGTAAAACAGAGCTTTGTAAGACACTTGCGAGCTTTATGTTCGACAGTGAAGATGCGATGGTCCGTATCGATATGTCTGAGTTCATGGAGAAACACTCAGTGGCAAGATTGGTGGGTGCGCCTCCAGGCTATGTCGGATATGAAGAGGGTGGTTACTTAACTGAAGCGGTTCGTCGCAAGCCGTATTCGGTAATTTTGTTAGACGAAGTAGAGAAAGCGCATCCGGATGTATTTAACATTCTGCTGCAAGTTCTCGATGATGGGCGTTTAACGGATGGTCAAGGTCGTACTGTTGACTTCCGTAATACGGTTGTGATCATGACATCTAACTTGGGTTCATCTCGTATCCAAGAGAATTTCGCAACATTAGACTATCAAGGTATCAAGAGTGAAGTGATGGATGTGGTTAGCAAACACTTCCGCCCAGAGTTCTTGAACCGTGTTGACGAAATCGTGGTGTTCCATCCACTTGGTCAAGAGCACATTAAGTCCATTGCTTCTATTCAATTGGAACGTTTGGCGAAACGACTAGAGGAGAAAGGCTATCAACTAGAAGTTTCCGACAAAGCACTCGACTTGATCGCTCAAGTTGGTTTCGATCCTGTGTATGGTGCGCGTCCTTTAAAACGTGCAATTCAGCAGAATGTCGAGAACCCGTTAGCCAAATCAATTCTTTCTGGTGAAATCGTTCCAGACAAGACAGTGCAGCTAATTGTTACTAATGACCAAATTTGTGCTCATCAATAATTGTATGGATACAGTAAAATTGAGATAAAAATCACACTAAAGGGGCCGTTTGGCCCCTTTTCTATAGTTTTTTAGAGTCTTTTGTCTGTTTTCTATACGAATAAACTAAAAAGGTGAGTTTTTTTAAAAAATGCACTTGTGTTCTTTAATGAACTCCCTATAATGCGCCTCCGTTGTCACGGGAAAGCAAGTGAAGCGGAACCTAAACAACTACGGTTAGTGAGTTAAAATTAACTCGCAGATAAATAACTTAAAAAAGTGTTTGACACGATAAGTTATCTAGCTAAAATAGCCGTCCACTTTGAAGAGAACTTCGAAGTGTGCTCTTTAAAAATATAGACCTATCAATCTGTGTGGGCACTCGTTGATGATAATCCAATTAGAAGCTTAGGCTTCAAATTAGGTTTCAATGATACGAAGTGACCATTGAATCGAAAGATTCAGCACAGTCAATTCAAACATTACTTCTGCTATTTATTAGCGAAAGGAATGTTCAGTATTCATTGAGCCGAACAAAATCTTAAATTGAAGAGTTTGATCATGGCTCAGATTGAACGCTGGCGGCAGGCCTAACACATGCAAG